>CAITMP010000509.1 GCA_903893525.1 uncultured Acidobacteriia bacterium
AGGTGCACCTCCTGAGCGTCGTCGACCGTGTTTGAGCGGCGTTCTTGGCATGTCCTCGAAACCCAAGTGCGGAACCTATAGGGCGGGAAATACCCGCCCTAACCTCCAAGTGTAGGCAGTGGCTGGCCGCTTGTCAAGAACAGAAAGGCTGACTGGTGCCGCGGACTAGCGCTCGGCTGTTTGTTCCACGAACTTGTCCACGTGAAGCCTGTAGATCGCGGGATGACCATGCCGGTCGCTGCAAAAATACACGCTCTGGCTATCCGGGCTAAATATTGGAGAGACCATGGATGGATCGGAGGCACGGTGTTCGCACAGTGTCAATTCCCGCCGAGTTACCCTCAACAGAAGCAACACGTACGCGGAAGCCCGACTGCGGCTGGCGCCGACAAAGACCGAGGAATCGACATTGGCACCAACGCTCTCGAATTGGCTGGTCTTCGCAACCAACTTGTCGGTCTCCTCCGCCACCAGGAACTCGCGCAGTGAGATTAGTTCCTTTGGATCCTCCGGAATGTGCAGGTACACAACCGACCGCCCGGACTGCGACCAAATCGCATTCCCCGTCCGTCCAGCCTCCAAATTCAGCCGCTTCAGACCGCTCCCGTCGAAATTCACCATCGAAAAATCGCCACCGACCCGGAACAGCACCTGGCCCACCTTCGGCCTCGCGATGACCCACAAAATTTGGCCCACCACCTCCAGCATTGTATTCAGAACTCCCGCCCGAGTTGTCCGCTGGATTTTACTGAGGCCGGCGCGCGATTCCACAAACAACAGCGATCCATCGTAGCCTTGCGTCAGCCCCGTGCGGGTGACCCCATTCGGCACCGTATGCAGCGTGCGCTTGGAAAGCGTGGAAAGCGACGTCTCAAGCAAAAGCGGGCCGTCGAAGTAGTTCGCGGCCCGCTCGTCACTGGTCAGGGCGATGGACTGCGGGTCCAACGCACTCGCATCGCTGATCTGGTGGGATTCCCCACCCTTCAAGGCCAACTGAAATACTTGACGCGACCCATTTCGGTCGCTCCAGTACAACAGCGTGTCGCCACGCTTCCCGAATTGGCGCAAATGCGGGGCAGTCATACCGCTCGAGAACGCCGGATCGGTCAGCCGGAGCACATCCAACTCGGTCGCAGGATCCGGATATCGGAGCCACTCCGGCGGAGACAGGCGTCCAGCCACAGCCATCGCCAAGAAATCCCGCCGAGTTGTGCCTCCAGGTTCGATGCCTCTAGTCTACTGAAGTCCAACTAGTGGCTTGCAGCGAGGTGCGCCTTGAGTAAATCGAGCCCGAAGTCGCCCTCATAATCGCGCCACACCGAGTGGATGTGGTTGGCCTTGTCCTGCGTGCAATCCAGTTCGATCAGGAACGCAGGTGTCTGGATCCGGTAGTAGTGCGGCCCGCCCCGGGCGATATCACCAGTCCACGCGAAGTAAGTGGCATCCTTGGGCTGCTTCTTGGCCAGCTCGATCCGCTGTTCGGCAATCGTTCCCGCCATGTTGTAGGCATACGTCTCGATCACGGTGAACAGCTTGTCGTACTGGGCTGCGGTCATCTTGGCCGCGGAAAGGCCGTTGGGGGCACCACCGAGGGCGGCCTTGCGCGACGCCATCGTAATGATGTCCTTCAGCGCAGTCTTGTCCACCACGGCGGCATCTTGCTGAGCCTTGTCGAGGGATTCCAGCACCTCGTACCCGGCATCGTCCTCAGCCGCGAGAACTCGGAGGCCCTTGCGAGGGCCAACGCGGACTTCGGCTGGATTCGACCCGAAGAAACTCGGCGAGCCCGCAATCTTGCCATCCACGATGGTGAAATTCTGCGCGATGTGGTGGCCTTCAAGCCGGTAACCCCATGTGCCCTTGGCGGCTGGGGTACCGAAAACAGTGATGTAGTAGTTGTCGGGATCGCGGCGGTTGGGACCCGCGCCCTGCTCTGCCAACAAGAGGACTTGGTCGAGGCTCATGATCGTTTCGGCCTTGATCAAACCCTGCTGGCTCAACCCGGCCGCAATCATCGCAGTGGCCAGTTCGCGCTGGAACGGCTGCATCTCGCCAAAAGAAAGACCTTTGCGAAGCTTGGGGATAAAGTGCCAGTCGAAGCGCTGGTCGTCTTCAAAAGTATAGGTCGCCTTTGCCTTCTGGTCGGTCCACAAGGAAGCGAGGAATGCGTTGGCCGTATCGGCCATCACGGAGGACTGCTCTGCGCGCTTGTAGGCGGCGGTCAACAATATTGCTGCGGCACCCAAGGCAACCGCACGATACCAAACTGGCTTCATGCAGGTAATTCTATACCTTGCGGCAACAAATTGGAACAGGGAAATGAGAGGAAACTAGAAAGGAAAATCGCTTTGAGACGCCTGTTTGACTGCCACAGTACGCTGCATGAAGCGATATGGATTGACGGGAGTAGAGTGTATCCGAACTTCGTAGTGGAGGTGGGAGCCGGTGGAGCGGCCAGTTGTGCCGACGCGGCCGATCACCTCGCCTTGTCGAACCTCCTGCCCTTCCATGACATCCATCTTGGACAAATGCGCGTACCAAGTCTGGTAGCCGTTGCCATGGTCGACAATCACACAACGTCCGTAGCCGCCATTCCAGTTCGCATGCCGGACGATACCGTCACCAGTTACACGGACGGCTGTCCCTACTGGAGCGGAGATGTCAATGCCAGTATGCATGGCGCCTTCGCCCGAAAAAGGATCGCTTCTTTGACCGTAGCCACCCATGAGGCGACCAAAAATCGGCCAAGCGGCGGGTAAAACATTGGCATCGGCACGGGCAAAACTGTTCCGGGCCCGACTCGCCAAGTTCGTGGTCCGCAGGTAGTCATACTCGGCAAGAGTCTCACGGAATGTGGGAACCAAGGGTGCTTCGGCGATCAGGTCGGGGGTTCCTGTCAGGGAACGTTTCACACCGTAGGCTGTGGAGACTTCCTGTGCCAGCATCTCCAAGCTTGCCAACTGCTCGTTGGTCTGCTTGACCTTCTTCTGCAAGTTGTCATATCTCTCGCGCATCGTCTGCGCCTCTTTTTGGAGGTTGTCGTAGTTGGCAACTTTCAAGAGCATCCGACTGTAGCTCTTTACCGCACCAAAACAGAGGAGGCATAGAAGCAGACAGATCCCGAGGGCACCGTACAGGAACTTGTGCGGTATTCGCAAGCGCTGCGATTTCCCGTGCAGCGAATGGGCCAACTCGAGGATGAAGTAGTCTTGCTTCAAGTCTTTTTGTCCGAAGGGGGCACGAAAAGTGCAGGTCCCGGCACTCTCGTATCCTGCGTAAGTTGTGAAACTGTGAGGTTAACACTTGTTAAGGTCCCAAGTCAACACCCGAAATACGCAGAATCGACGGGCGGGCAGCCCTGGTACCATCGGGACAGATGCCTCAGAGCGTAGCGGCGACGACTTTGCGTGCACTGGGACACCGAAATTTCAGGCTGTTCTTCGCTGGACAAGTGGTCTCGGTCACCGGCACCTGGATGGAATCGGTCGCGCAAGCGTGGCTGGTTTACAGGCTCACAGGCTCTTCAGTCCTCCTCGGCACGGTCACATTTGCGGCTCAGATACCGATCTTGATCCTGTCCCCCTTGGGTGGGCACTTGGCCGACCGGTTTAGCAGGCGGAAATTGCTTGTCGCCACACAGACAGCCTCAATGGTCATAGCTTTGACACTGGCGTGGTTGACTCTCACCGGCCGGACCCAAATTTGGGAATTGATCTGTCTTGCCGCACTGTTGGGAACCGTAAATGCAATCGACATCCCGACACGGCAATCGTTCCTCGTGGAAATGGTCGGGCGTGAGGACATGATCAACGCGATCGCGCTCAACTCCACAATGTTCAATCTGGCCCGGATGGCCGGACCAGCCATTGCCGGACTCCTCGTGGCCCGGATCGGCGAGGGGTGGTGCTTTTTCGGCAATGGAATCAGCTATATAGCCGTCATCTCCGGCCTATTGCGCATGCGCTTGGAGCCGTTCCAGGCGCGACCGGCGACGGGATCGGCCATCGCAAACATCCGCGACGGATTCCGCTATGGAGCGGAAACCATGCCGATCCGGTCCATTTTATTCCAATTGGCGTGCCTCAGCTTCTTTGGTGCGCCCGTAACAGTTCTGATGCCGATCTTCGCGGGACAAGTGTTCGGACGTGGTGCCCAAGGTTTTGGAGTCTTGGTTGCCTCGATTGGATTGGGGGCGAGTACCGGCGCGCTGCTGCTTGCGTCCAGACGGGACCTTCAAGGTTTGAGTGGCTGGCTTGCGGGAGGAGGTATTGGATTGCCGCTGGCAGTGGCGGCATTTTCGGCATGCCGGGTGTTTCCCGCATCGTGTGCGCTCCTGTTTATCGCAGGATTCTGCATGATGGTGCAGGTTGGCGCGTCGAATACCTTGATCCAGTCGATGGCATCCGAGGAATACAGAGGCCGGGTGATGAGCCTTTATTCGATGATGTTCATCGGGGTGACGCCGCTCGGAGCACTGACGGCAGGTTTCGTGGCCCGCCATCTCGGGGCGTCAAACACTTTGGCGGCCGGGGCCAGCGCAGGACTATTGTCGATGCTCGTTTTCATCATTCGGCTCCCGCGATTCCGGGTGGAGGCCAAGCAGCTTCTGTCCGTGCAATTCGCACACCGGGACTAAAAGCCGGGAACGATCCCTGTGGAAAAAGGATTCCCGTCAGCTCGCGAAACCAGAATCGCGGCAGGAAAACTACTGCGACCGTCCAAGTACACAATGAGCGGCAGCGAAATGCCGGTTGCATCGGACGGAGAGATCACAAACGACACTTGGTAAATTCCGTTCTGGGAAGTTACCTGCGTCACGGGATGCTGCAGCCCTCCGACCGTCACCTGCACCCGCGATGGCGCTACGGTTACGCTCCCGGTCGCGAAATTACCCAGTGAAACGGTCACCGTGTCGCCAACCTTGGCCGGATGCGCAGTATCGATTGGGGAGTCGGGACCGGAGGCGAGGGAGAGGATCAGCGCGGGCGACGGGTCGATAGTGACCAGAACGCTCGGAGCGCTGACTGCCCCATTGTTCAACGAAAGCACCGCGGTGCCCGGGGGCAAAGTGCTTGGAATCTGAACGATCAACTGCGTTGGACTGGCAAAAAGTACGGGGGCGGTCACATTTCCAATCGTGACCGACGGGAGAGCCCCATTCGAGGAAAGATTCGTACCCTGAACAAACGCCAACGCCGTTGGATAGACACCGACCAAGCCCGGGGTCGCATTGGTTAGAACCGGGACGACAGCAGGTTGATTTACCACGGCCGGCGCGATCTGGAAGACCAGCACGGCTGTGGCCGATTGGAAACCCGAAATAATGCTGACGTCGGTGGAGCCGATAGCCGCTCCCGGAGCCACGGAAACATTTACCTGAAAGTGATTGGCCGAGAGGACAAAGACTTTCCGAACGGTTATGTCACTCGAACCAAAGCCAATGATCGGCGGAGCCTGCGAAGGGGAGAATCCGACAGTCGTCAAATCCAATAGGGCTTCCGAACCTGCAGCGAGCACCGAAGGAATCAGCGCGATCAGCTGTGGACTTGTAGAGGTCGAATAGGAAAATGTAACAGCGGTTGGGTTCTGTACCAGTTGCGAGCTTTGTCCGTCCGAATTAAACACGCTGACAGCGGCGGTTTGCCCACTGGCACCGACTGGCGCAACAACATTGGCCGTACCCCGAACCGGATCGATGGCATTGATCGATGCCGGCAGACTGTCAAAGTAGATCTTGCTGTCGGAAGCCCAGTTGGTTCCAGCCACAGCCACGGTTCCATCCGGGCTAGCGGAGACGCGGGTCACGGTTGGAGGATGGCTCTGGGTAGTGACGATTCCCGCAGGCAATACATGGAGGAAGTCCGGAGTGGAAAAGTATACATGCTGCGCTCCGACTGCGGGAGCCTTTGCAAATGTCAAATCCAAGGCGATATACGTATAGCCACCGGAAAGGTATGGCCGAACACCGCCGTCCCGAAGCTTCGCAGGACCGTCGGAGAGCTGAACATTGAGTCCGGGAGCCTGTCCGTTGGCACCCAGTCCGGCCCCGGCAGCGACCAAACTGACGTCTCCATCCAACGAGTCCACATAGGCGGGTTTGACCGCGATCGTGCCGTTCAAGAAGGAATAGACGGATGCATCGTAAATGCTGACCACGGACCGCGTTGTCAGCCCGATGTTGATATTGTCGGTGGACCGTCCGGTGGCAACAACGACGGGCGTGGCTTTTGTCGAGTCGGTCGTACCGGGATAGAAGAGCGCATTGGTCGGATTGGAGGCCGGAGCCAGCGAGCCGTCCGGGTTCCAAGGTCCCCGAATGTCGGCATCGGGTGGAAGCGGGTGGGCATAAACCGAATACTGTCCCGGAGGCACGCCATCAATCCGGTACGAGCCATCCCGTGCCGTCAGGGCGCTAACAGCCCCAAATCCAGGCTTGATAGCAACAACCGAGGCCATGTGGACGCCAGAACCACCCGCGGTAATTCGACCGTTGATGCTTCCCAACTGCCCGAACCCGGCACCCGGGTACAGGGCTGAGATACCAGCGATATCATCGGCGTCCAAGGGACGCAGAACCGTGGTAGCACGGGTGATCGCGGTTGACATGGTGGACGAAGTGAACGTGTGCTGCAACCCCAGGGCATGCCCCATTTCGTGCACCAGGGTCATAAAGAAGGTTTCGTTGAAGCTCGGTCCGGGCGATATTGCTAGATTGCGGTTCAGGTGGATGGCCGAACGCTTTACCGGCAGGAAAGTGCCGTTCGCACTGACCAGATTCGCAGTGGACGTCGGCCCGCCGTAGCCGAGCAGACCGGGCGGAAGATCCTCGAACACCACATCGCCGCCAGGAGTGTTTTGCGCCGTGGCCAAGTTCTCAACCCCGCCGAACGCCACACGCAGGTCCGAGGTGGAAACATTGTTCCAAACAGATGCCGCTTGCTGGACCTGTCCAAGAACCGATCCAAAAGAATCGGTGGCCGTGTATGCGGCTGGGCCCGAATCGCTGACGAAAAATGTCACGGTTTTGGCAGGGAGCGCGGCAAGGTCAAACTTCTCCGGAACGCCAATGCCCGAAAGGTAGTGCAGAAAGTAGTAATATGCCGGTGCCGGAACGGTGGCCAATGCCAATGCCACCGTGGCGGTAGCCAAGCGACTGGGGAAGTTCATTTGGAGCTCCCCGCGCCGGCTTGCAAGGCTCGCGTCTTCATGGTCGTCAGCCCGATCGACACGGGCTGGTCTGCGACCTTGCGGCCCGACTTGTCCAACATCGTCTCGCCGAGACGCTGACGGTCGGCTGTCAAGGAGCCATCCGGCTTGCGGACAACAGTGAAAACGCCCTGACCAAGTCCCATCAAATGCACAATGCCGGTCGTCGGCGACTTCCACAGAAACAGAACGTATTCCGCGCCCACCAGCAAGTCCGGCATTCCCGGGAAAGATTGCCGCAATCCGTTCGCCTGCCCCCCCGGCACAAGAACCTCCGGCACGGGCTGACCCTTCCAGGACTCGAGCGTCTCCAGCTTGTAGTGTGTGTAAATGGTCGAGCCCATGAACGCAGCAGACGATCCTGAAATTCTGGCTCGGACGACAGTGGTCGCGCCTTGATTCATTTCGTCCATGGACAGCTGCTGGAGTGTCGCGGCCGACAGCACAGCCGGGGCGACGGCCAAGCCGGCAAGGACTGCCGCGAGATGTAGAACGGGACGAAGCATGGGACTACGACGCACCTACAGAGTGCAATTTCACCGCCAAACGTTGCTGTTGGAATGACAGGACTTATGCCGGGAGGCCCCTGGCCGTCCGTGCCACTTCGACACGCATGCCGGGACACGGTGTCCCACTTTGGACCAACGGGAGCCCCGTCGGCCGGACTGGCGCTTCCCGGACTTTGCGGATTGCCCCCGATTCTTGGTACACTGGACAAATGCAATAACGGTTTCGTAACAATTTTTCTCCCCTGACCTCCCGCCGTCCGGCCCGCCGTGGCCCCAAGGCACACCAATTTCCACCAAGGAGAACGAATCCGATGAGGCGCTTTTTGCCACCCGGTGTTGTAGTTTTTGCAGGCATGCTAGGAATCGCGGCCGCAGCCCATGCCGAGCAGGATGTAACAAAAACCAGAAGGAAGTTTGATCTTCGCGAGGCGATGCTTCGGAAGTTTTTCAACGAAAACAAATGCCCTGCCGAACGATTCTCGGGCATCTTTGTTTCCGAGGCGGATTCCCACAGCTTGGATTGGCGGCTGCTACCAAGTCTTGCCGTAATTGAAACGGGTGGAGGACGAACTGCCCCCAACAACAATCTCTTTGGGTGGGCGAACGGGAAAACCCGCTTTGACAGCATCAGCGAAGCCATCCACACTGTCGCCGCCGCACTCTCGTTTGGTTCGGCCTACAAGGGCAAGGACACAGCGGGGAAATTGAAAATCTACAACCACAGCGCCGCGTACGGCACCAAGGTTGCCGGTCTGATGGACCGGATCGCGCCTTCACCGGTTGTTGACTTGGAGTAGCGTGAAGTTGGAATCGTGGCGGGGCTCCCGAAGGAGCCCCGATCGCCTAGATTCCTTCGCCTTCGATCAATTGCTCCTCGTGGCCTGAAAGAGCTGCCCGCTTTTCCAATTGACGGATGGCCTCGTTGGTCGCCAAGCGCCGCAAGTCGATCGCTCCGGGTGGCACCGACGCCACCGCAATCAGGATCAACCCGGCGGATTTCGCCAGCGCGAGCGCACCGGAATCCGGCGTGGGCAGAACCGCCACGTTGGCACCACGGTCGAACAACTCGCGCTCCAGAAGCAATGCGGATTCCGGGTCCTCAACCGCGACAATAGCGCCCCGGTGGCCAAACCGAGCCTCGCGTTCGACCTGCGAAACCTGTCCACGCGTTTCCTCCCGGCCCTCGATATCGACGATCATCCCCGCACCCAACGTCTCGTTGGACAGGGGATCGATCACGATGAATGCTCCGGTCACCCGGTTGAGCGTGTAGGCATCGAAATACAGCGGATGGTGCGTTTCAACCGAGATTTCCGCAATCTCGTTCAGCTGGAGCCGGGCCGCGCCCACCTTTTCCAGCGTGTTCACGTCAACCCGGAAGTTGATCGCGCGCACCACGCCCCGCACCTGGTGGCTGGTGTGCTTGATGAAATAGCCACGTCCCGGCTCCAATGCCTGAGCGTTCATCCACACACAATTGGCGCGGAATCGCCGAGCAACATGGGGCAACGTGGCGGCGGGCACCAGAACGTCCCCGCGGCTAATATCGATCTCGTCCGCCAGACAAATTGTGACCGATTGCGGGGCCACAGCGGACTGCAAATCCCCGTCATACGTCACAATCCGGGTGATCTTCGATAGCCGACGCGCCGGAAGCGCCATCACTTCATCGCCCGGGCGGAATACACCGGACGCAACCTGTCCAGCGTAGCCGCGGAAATCCAGATTGGGCCTGACGACGTACTGCACCGGGAAGCGCGCGGGCAGCAACTCGCGCTCCTCGTCGACCGCTACCGTCTCCAGATGGTCCAGCAACGCCGGGCCGCTGTACCACGGCGTGTTGCTACTTCGGTCCACCACGTTGTCACCGTCACGCGCGCTGATCGGGATGAAGAGCGCCCCGGGTGCGCCAATCCGGCGCAGAAATTCGGTGAACTCGGTCCGGATCGCATCGTACACGGCTTCGTCGAAGCCCACCAAGTCCATCTTGTTGATCGCGACCACAAAGTGGCGGATACCAAGGAGGTTGGCAATGAAGGCGTGACGGCGGGATTGCTGAAGAACACCATTGCGGGCGTCGATCAGGATAATGGCAAGGTCGGCGGTGGAGGCCCCGGTCGCCATATTGCGGGTATACTGCTCGTGGCCCGGAGTATCCGCGATGATGAATTTGCGCTTGGGCGTCGAAAAATAGCGGTACGCGACATCAATCGTGATGCCCTGCTCGCGTTCGGCGCGCAAACCGTCCGTCAAGAGCGCCAGATCGATCTTGCCGCCGTTTCCGCCCACCGAGGAACCCGAACTTCCAACCGACGCCTTTGCGACGCTCGCCAGTTGGTCCTCGTAAACACCCTTCGAGTCGTACAGCAGCCGACCGATAAGGGTACTTTTTCCGTCGTCGACACTGCCGGCCGTGGAAAATCTGAGGAGGCTCATTTTAGAAATACCCCTCCCGCTTCTTGATCTCCATGGAGCCTTCCTGGTCATGGTCAATCACGCGGTTCTCGCGTTCGGACCGGCGCACAAGCTTCATTTCGTCGATTATCTTCTCGATGGTGTCCGCGTCCGAGCGAATCGCCCCGGTGCAGGGGCTGCATCCGAGCGAGCGCATCCGGCACATCACCATCTCCGCCTTTTCGCCGGGCATCAGCATGAAGTCCTGTTCCACGGGAACCAGCGAACTCCCCCGAACAACCATCGGGCGTGGCTTGGCGTAATACAGCGGAACGATGGGGATGTTCTCCCTTTCGATGTACTGCCAGACGTCCAATTCCGTCCAATTGGACAGCGGGAACACGCGGATATGCTGCCCCTTGTCCACCCGTGCGTTATAGACATTCCAAAGCTCGGGACGTTGGTTCTTGGGATCCCACTGGCCAAACTCGTCACGGAAGGAGTAAACACGTTCCTTGGCCCTGGACTTTTCCTCGTCGCGCCTTGCGCCGCCGAAAGCGGCATCGTAGCCGCCGGCAGCCAACCCGTCCAAAAGAGCCCTCGTCTTTAAAAGACCGCAGCATTTCTGCGTCCCGATACGAAGTGGATTTGCGCCATCGTCAATGGCCGACTGGTTGGTGTGCACAATCAACCGGGCACCGATGGACTCCACGAACTTGTCCCGGAACTCGATCATTTCACGGAACTTGTATGTCGTGTCGATGTGCAGCAACGGGAATGGAATCAGCCCCGGGTGGAAGGCTTTTTGAGCCAACCGCACCATCACGGAGGAGTCCTTTCCGATCGAATACAGCATTACTGGATTCTGGAATTCCGCCGCTACTTCGCGAATTATATGGATGCTCTCAGCTTCGAGCAGGTCAAGATGGTCCACTGCTCCTCCAGAATACACCACCAACTCTATCGAGATGGGGTAGATGGATTTGACATCACCTAACGCGGGAAAACAAGGTGCAAAAGCGCGCCCCACACCGGCCCGTAGACGTAGTCGATCAAACGCCAGCCAAGCATCAGCCCGATCAAGGCAAAACTACGGTACTCCACCCGCCACTCCTGCAACCGTCGCGCACCGTTCGGGGTGGTGAAAAGTCCAAGCACCCCGTAGCCGTCCAGCGGGGGGAACGGCAGCAAATTCAGGCAGCCCAGGAGAATGTTCATGGAGAACATCACGCTCAGAACGGTGGCGATGCCTTCCATCGGCGATCCCGCCGGAGCTTCAACCAAATGGTAGGCCGAAACATCCCCGTAACCGAACACTCCAGCCATCAGCCCGACCCTCAGTGCCACCGCCGAAAGGATCACGAGGCCAAAATTCGCTGCGGGCCCAGCCAAAGACATCCAAGCGGCCCGCTTGGGATAGCGCAGTGCCCACAGCATGTCGTAAGGGGCGCTTGCCCACCCAATCAGCCCCGACTGCGAGAGCCAACTGAGCAGTGGCATGACGACCATGCCGAAAGGCTCCCTGCGGATGTGCGGGATCGGATTCAGGGAGACTTGCCCCCCTTCGGCGGCAGTCGAATCGCCCCCAATCTTGGCAGCCAAGGCGTGGGCGGCTTCGTGGCACGTTGTCGAAAGGAGGAACACAACGTACTGCACGAATCCTAGCGCAATTTGATCAGGATTCAAAGGTTAGTATAGCCTCAAACGAAAATGGGGCCAATGTACTGGATTCCGATGGGGATGGACGGGCATCCTAGGGCTGCCCCCCCGCACTCACCGGTGGCGGATTGAAGTTGCAGCCCGCGTCCGTGGCAGCACACCCGGAGGCTGCGGTCCCGGTTGTCGCTCCGGCTGACGATGCGCCCGACGCGGAGGCGCTGGACGCCAATCCGACGGCCGCCGCACTTGCTGCTGCAACGGCACCGCCGGCAACAGCAAGAGTCGTGGCGCTGATTCCAGCAGCTGCAGCGGTCGCGGCTCCGGCACCGGCGGCGGCACCGCCCGCAACAGCGCCCCCGGCGGCGGCACCGCCCGCAACACCGCCCGCGGCAGCAGCACCGCCCGCGGCAGCAGCACCCGCACTGCCAGTCCCTGCTGCTGCTGCGCGGGATGCCAACTGCAACGGACCAGTCTCGCCGCACGCCCGGACGCCATCCTCCACATACTTCCCCGCATCGGCCTTCCGCACCACGCTTGACGATTTGTCCAAGCGAACTGTTCCCTTGGTGCTGGCGGGAGGCATGTAAAGTTTGCCACCGGCGCAAATATAGAGATTGATCGGCGTAGTCTGGAAGGTAACCCCGCCTTGCCGGAGATAGATGTATGTCTTCCCGTTTTCCAAGGTGAGAACCTTGGCCTTGCTGTCCTTGTCGAAGGTGAGGCGGTTACCGTCAGAGGCCACAAAGATGGCTTGGGCGGAGGTCACGGCAATTTCATCACCGTCGGTCAATGGCCACATGGGCGAAGCTGCAGGGGACATCACCGAGCCGTCGATCAGCACCGGAGCCACGCTCTTGAGAGTGCCCACCGGGATACGACGCTGTTGGGCCTGTGCTGGCGCTAGAAACCCGTGGGCGAAAACGGTGGCGGCAAGGATTGCCCCGAACGCGAATCGGGCAAATGGGCGTGCGACTGCGGAATCTGACAAGCGGATTTACGTCCTTCTTCAAAGGTAGCAGTTTTTTCACCGGAGGGGCATCAGCTGCAAGTCGTCCACCCATGCAGTCCCATTTGGCCGATTTACGAAACTCAAGCTTTTCATCCGGACAATTTCGACACTGAACTGGCCACCAAGGCCGGGAACGGTGAACAACACTGAAATGCGTGTCCAGTCGGTAGTGCCACGCACCTTGCGCGTTGCACCAAGCACGGTATTCACGGACTGGTCCACCAGCCGAGCACCCACCCCCTCGTCGGTGGTGAGGCCACTGGTTCGTACCCATGCGCTTAGTTCGTACCGGCCAGGTACTAGAACCACAGGCTGGCTCAAATGGTGGAAATCCTGGTTCGCCATCGAATCGAAATCGGCCGCAACGAAATCCAGGCGCACGGAACTTTGCCCCGTGTGGGACACCCGGTTGTCCCTGGTCGTCCGAATGCCGGGAAACGGAAGGACGGACCATTCAAAAGCCCCCGGCTTCCATACACGCTCGAAGGATGGATTGTCCAGCCAGTTGGTATCCCGATAGGATCCCGGCTCCGACGCCGAGTAGGCCTTCCAAACCACTGCCGCCGGGCCAGGCCGATGGTGCTCCAGCAGCCATTGGGCCCAAATCCGCGCTTCGGAATCCCTTGCAAACCCGCGCCGCTCCAGCCAAGCCCACGAGGACGAGAGCGCCGATTCGTCCCCATGGCCCACCAAATACCGGAAGAACGCCGTGGCCGCACGGCCTTGGTTCCCAATTCCGAGTGCCCAAACATGGTCCAGCGCCCCACCCAACCTCCAATAGTTGGCAAACACCATATCGTCAAACTCCGGCACCACCCGCAAGACAGACGAACCCAGCCGGAGTCCCTCGTCGGTATCACCTCTCATGAAGTGGAAATTGGATGCGCGCAGCAATATTTGGGGTGATCCAGGCCCCAGTTCGACAGCCCGCCCAAAACAGTATTCAGCCTGCTTCAAGAGTCCGGCTTCCGCAAAGGCGGCACCAAGGTCCGACCAACGGTATGGAAATGCGGGGTCCCCGGCGAGCGCCTCGCGGAACAGCGGGATTGCCGCGCCATCCCCTTCCCAAAGGCGTGCGTACCCCATATTGGCTAGCTTTTGGGGCGTTCCATCAGCACGCCCTCCGATCCAGATTGCGGCCAAGAGGACCGGAATGGCCAATGGCCATCTATCCCGCAGCAAATGCACAAAGAACTCCCGGAGGTCTAGTACTCATTCTGATCCCTGATTGAAGACACCGCATCCGATTTGCTGTAACGTGGTTTTATTGGTGGCGGCTGAAAATTCATGGGATTCAGAGCACAAATTCTAGTATCGGCCTTGGCTGTGGCGGCCTGCGCGCAGCCGGAATCGGCACCCTCAGCCTCGGCGAATGCCCCGAGGATCGCCCCCGAACCCACCCAACGGTCATCGTACCTTCTGGGTTCCGGCGACCAGCTCGCTATTCGCGTCGCCGAAGCCGACGAAATACCAGATAGACCTTTCCGTATCGATGAAAAAGGGGACTTCGATCTACCGATGGTGGGGCGTGTCCATGCCGCCGGCCTATCCGTGGGCGAACTGCAAGTCAAGCTAGTCAAGGATTTCGCGGTCTTCATCAAGCAACCGCAGGTGACTGTTTCGGTAACCGAAACCAGAAGCCAGCCAGTCTCCATATTGGGGGCCGTGAACGCACCCGGGGTACACCAACTGCAAGGCCGCAAGACGCTCGTCGAGGTCTTGGCCGTCGCTGGCGGACTCCGCGCCGACTGCGGGTACAGGATCAAGATCACTCGGCGGGCCGAGTGGGGGACGATACCCCTGCCCGGTGCCACCATGGACGCCGCAGCAAATTACACGGTGGCCGAAGTTGCAGTCAAAGGCCTGCTGGAGGCAGTCGGCCCCCAGGACAACATTGAAATCAAGCCGGACGACGTGATTACAATCCCAATTGCCGAAATGGTCTATGTGATCGGGGACGTGAAGAAGTCCGGGGGATTCGTTCTCGGCCAGCGCCCTTCGGTCTCAGCCATGCAAGCCTTGGCGATGGCCGAGGGGCTGGCACCAATGGCCAAACCCTCGGACGCACGAATCTTGCGCCAAATCCCTGGCGAGTCCAACCGAACAGAGATTCCCGTGGACCTGAAGAAGATCATGGCTGGCAAAGCTGGCGACGTTACATTGCAACAAAACGATATTCTCTTTGTGCCAACGAATGCTTTCAAGAAACTAGGGGCCCGATCCATCGACGCAATGTTCGGAGTCGGTGCGAACTTGGCGGTGTACCGACCGTGAGCAACTTTGGAAACAGTCCACTGGTGCCCGGTTCCGGCAGGGACCGCCACCTGCGCGGGTTCAATTCCCGAGGGAACGGCGGGCACGGTGATCTGGCCGAAACGGCATATGAGAGCGGCAAGGGGGAAAATTCGGAGTTCCACCAGAAGTTCTGGGAAGTACTCCGCCTGACCCGCCGCCGCAAGGCGATCATCGCCGTCATGTCCATAATCGGCGCGGCCGCCGGCATGGCTATACGGCTACCGAGGGTGCCTGCTTTCAAAGCCAGTACAGCCGTGGAAGTTCAAGCCGTCACCGAGGACTTTGGGTTCTCCAAGGATTCCAACGCGAACGCAGCCAACATGTTCCCGGACATCGACCTGGCCACCCAGGCGAGGGTTATGCGGTCCAAGGTTCTCAGGGACAGGGTCATCTCAAAGCTGGTGTCGGACGAACACGTCCAAGTCCAGTTTCCCCGCGACCGGTACCGCGAATTGGCCCAAGCACTGCACATTTCCAACGGTCCCGTTGGAGTGAAGGACCCCGACAAGCTACGGGCCTCAATGATCGAAGACGCTGTCGAATCGCTCCAGGTGGCGGTCACCCGGAACAGCCGGATCATGGAGATCACGTGCCAATCGTCTGACGCTAAACTGGCCGCGCTCGCAAGCAACACGCTCGCATCGGAGTACATTGACCAGTCCTTGGAGACCCGCTGGCAGTCCGCCAAGCACACCGGCGAATGGCTGGGACGTCAGATGGACGACATGAAGGTCAAGCTGGAGAAATCCGAGGAGCAACTCCAAGGCTATGCAACAGCCATGAATTTGGTTGTGACCGGTGGCAAGGACAATCGCAGCAACGTTTCCGACGAGAAGTTACGTCAACTCCAGACGGAGCTATCGGGAGCCGAGGCGGACCGAATCGCGAAACAGGCGAAGTTCGAAATGGCATCGTCGACTCGCACCGAGTCGCTCGGACAACTTCTGGATGACCAGACTTTGCGCGCCGACCAAGGAAAGCTCACGGACTTGCGGAGGGAGATGGCGGAGCTGTCAACGACGCTGACTCCGGCCCATCCCAAGGTCAAGAAGCTACAAGCGCAGATAGGCGAGTTGGAGACCGCGGAAAAGAGCTACCGGCAACGGGTTTTGGACCGTATCCAGAATGACTTCCGCGAAGCCGAGCGCCGGGAAAAGCTGCTTTCGACAAAGTACGCCGCACAGTCCGGCGTGGTCTCCGCCGAGGGTGGCAAGTTGATCCGGTACAACCTATTGCAACGGGAGGTTGACACCAACCGGCAGCTTTACGAGGCCCTGCTGCAAAAAGTGAAGGAGGCTGGGATCAGCGCAGCGCTTCGCGCATCCAATATCCGTGTGGTGGATCCGGCCCAGGTGCCGCCAACACCGTACTCTCCCGACCTGAGCATGGCGGGAGCGCTGGGATGGATGGTCGGCCTGTGCGGCGGGTTCATGATCGCGATTTTGCAGGAGAAAGTGTCGCGCAGCATCGAAGCTCCGGCGGACGCCCTTTTCCACTTGAATGTGCCGCTGCTAGGAGCTGTACCTGCCCGAAATATTGATGGTGTGTCATCCCCTGCCCGACTGCTAGCGGCCGGGTCCACGGGGCCCTCGGTACTGACGGACTTCGACGGCAGCCGATCCGCGATGGCCGAGGCCTTCCGATCGATCCTGACTTCGATTCTGTTCACAGGCAGACGGCAGGCAGCTCAGGTCCTTGTAGTGGCCAGCCCCGGAGCGTCCGAGGGCAAGACCACGGTGACCAGCAACTTGGCACTTGCGTTTGCCGAAGCCAACCGCAGCGTTCTGCTGATCGACTGCGATATGAGGCGTCCCCGGCTGCATGACGTCTTCAACGTTCCGAATAAGGTGGGCCTCGCAGGTGCCTTGGCGGACAAGTCTCCGATGGAGGCGCGCTCCCTGTTCCTGCATCTGCACGGCACAGACAAGCCCGGGGTGACCGTGCTTCCCAGCGGTACACTCGATTCCGGCGCGGCCAATCTACTCCACTCCCGCAGGTTTGAGGAACTGATTGCCTTGGCCCGCGAGCATTTCGACATTGTCCTCCTCGATACGCCGCCGCTGTTACAACTTGCGGACGCCCGCATCGTGGGAGCACTTGCCGATGGAGTCGTGCTGGTGGTCCGGGCTGGCCAAACCATGCGGGATTCAGCGGTCGCCGCACGCCAGCAGCTGGAAGAAGATGGCATTCCGGTTCTCGGCGTGGTTCTGAACGACTGGGACCCCAAGGCTGTCGGATACTACGGTTACGAGTATTACGGACACTCGTACTATTCCACGGCCCAAAGTGACACCCGCATTCCGACCACATAGCAGGCGAGCGAGAATTGGCGACGCGCATATGCGCGCCATGCCTTTTCTATTTGCAGCACTGCTTCTGTATACGCAGTGGAACAACGGGGGTATTTCGGAAAGAGCTTGGGGCCGGACCATGGGCTTCACGTGTATTGCCTCGATCGCGATCTGGTTGTTCAGACCCAGAAGCGGATTTGCGCCGCAGCCGTCGGGCGCGCTCCTCGTCGGCATGGTATTACTGGTCGCAATCGTAGGCCTGCAACTTGCGCCGATGCCGGTGTCGTGGATCCGCATCGTATCCCCCGGGCGGGCCGAGCTCGAACTGGCGCTCGGCGGACTCGGCATGCCGCGCCGCTGGATTCCCCTGAGCGTATCTCCGACCGCGACTCTTGCGCACTTGGCACGCCTCCTCACGTATCTTCTGGTCTTCCTCTTGGCACGGGAATCCGGCTGGCGGCTCGGTCGCAGAATTTGGCACTTGGCGATTCCGTTGGTTGTGGTTGCGGCGATTGAGGCCGGAATCGGGCTCAACCAATACTCGGTGGCCCCGGCCCATGGCTTGTACCCCAATCCGAACCACTTTGCAGGCTTCTTGGAGATGTCCCTTCCGTTTTCTTTGACCCTGGCCATGTGGCCAAACCGGCCGGGTAGCGCTAAGATCGCGCAGCGGGTTGCGCTCGGCTTGGTTTCCGCCCTGATCCTCGTGGCCCAGATTTGCTCCCTCTCGAGGGCAGGTTTCGCAGCGATGGCCGCATCGACCGGGGTGTTACTCGGGATCGGAATCTTTCGTTCGCGTACGTCGGACACGGGAACCACGCTGAAGGTACTGGCAGTGGCCTGTGCGGCGGTGGTGATTCCGGTCGCGCTTCTGTTCCTCGCTCCTGATCGATTCATTGACCACTTGGGCAGCCTCACCACGGCCAGCGGATCGATCTCGGACGCACGGTTCAGCTTCTGGCATGAAACGATCAAACTGATTGGCAGGTTTCCGTTGTTTGGAACCGGGCTCGGCACATACGTTTCCGCCATCCAGAGATACCGCGAATCAGTACCCATGTCGCTTTTGGACTATGCACACAACGACTACCTTCAACTGACCTCCGAACTCGGCCTGGTCGGAATCCTACCGCTTGCCTTCTCGGCCTTCTACTGCCTCCGATGTTCGTTCCGAGCCGCCCTGTCCAAGGTTGAGGGCATCAGCAGCCACATGGCTGCGGCTTGTGCGGCTTCCTTGGTGGCGATTGCCGTACACTCCTTGGCGGATTTCAATCTCTACATTCCGGCCAATGCGATGACGGTGGCATGGGTTGCCGGATTGGGTTGTGCGTTGGAACTCCGGGCTAGCTTGTTGGAGCCTCGGAAAATCCCCGTCATTGCAGTTCAAACTGAATCTTGACGTCGGAGCCGTACCGTTCATACCGCGAGAAGGCTGTGACGTTCCATTCCGCCCGGTTTCCCCGACCGGGGCGGGTGATCCGGTACAGGCCTCGTTGGGGAACCGTAAACACCTGACCGCCGACATCCTGCTGACCGAAACGGACCTCCCACGAAACCTGGCCAACCCCTGTCTGTTCCGGCAACGTTCCGGAGGACCACTCAATCCGCTGAATCTCCCCTGTCTTTGGGTCAACGTGCAATTTGCCGTCAAAATCCAGCCAGTGAATCTTGCCGTCGATCCGAAGAAACCAACGTCGGCTGGAGGCTGGCACGCGGAATGCCAAGGTCCGTTCGCCGTTGGCATACGACTCCCGCGCGTTGGCAACCGAGTCACGGGTGACCCTGAGAACCGTGGCCAGTTCGCCAAAGGACCACAGACCAGCAACCTCTTCAGAGCTTCCGAAGCTGCGTTGGCCGTTGCGGATTTCGGAATACCGCTCCGTGCCGTCGGCGAGTTCCACAACGGCGAGGAACTCGTCGAGCTTCTTCGACTGGCCACGGTTCCCGACAAAACGGGTAATGGTTTCGTGGACGACCACGTTTGAAAGAGCATCGAGCTTGCGCTCGAGCTCGTCACTGACGGTCCGCGCCTCCGCCCCGGTGGCGGAAAGCAGGGTTCCGAGCGACAACAAAACCAAGGTCGAACGATGTTTCATCGCGACCTCCCTGCTCCAGAATCGACCGGCTGGAAGTGGCAGGCACCGGCCGCTATGATTTCGACCCCGCCCCGGCTCACACGCAACATGGAGACAGGTCCGCCCACCAAATCCGGACGCTCCTTGTAAGAGAGCTGAATCAGGGTCTCGGCCTTGTGCGTATCGGGCTTGGCGATGAACCTAGTCTCGCTGCGAACAAAGTTGTCAATGGCACCGTGCACGCCAAGGAAATAGCCGGATGACGAGGCCGGACAGTCGCCCGCACAGCCCATCAAATTCGGGTGCAGCTGGACCTTCGCGGTTCCGCCATCGACAGCAAACTCCAATACCTTCGCCGCAGGCCGGTTGGCTTCGACACCAACTAAGGTCAGTTGCAGTGCCGCCGCACCGGCATACTGGGAGGCAAATGCCTGCGGGTCCTTGACCCGAATCGCTTCAAGGATACCTGTGAGCCGGGGCGACAGAAGATCCCATAACTGGGGCCCAAGTGCCGCCATGTTTTCGGACAGCCCATTGGCGTTCTCGATCTCTTTCACAACATCGAAAGGCGGAGTGGAAGAGCCATCGGAACCCCGTGTCATACCCGACACCAAAACGTAGAACGGGCCCGCTTTGGCAATCTTGCAGATATTGTCCTGCTGGAGGTTCGACCCTTCGCCGAAGACTTGGTAGGTCTCCAGACTGTCAATGGCTGCAACCAGCAGATTCGATGAACGTAGTACCACCACAGACGTGGCGTATGCGTATTGAGCACACGAAATCGCCACAAACATCCCAACGAGCCAGTTGATCCCGTAGATTGACCGCCGACGCGTTGCCATCACAAACGCCCTCGATTCAATATTACTATAGGTACCAGTACCGCCATATCTACCGCTGCTCCCCCACACTAGAGAACGGCGTTTTCGGGCAGAAACTTTAGCCAAGGTGCGGAAATATTTTTGTAGATCTTGCGGTAGGGCAACCCAACGGCTCAGCGGAGCGATGAGAGGTACGTTTCCACTCCGGCGCAGATGGATTCGGCGATTTGCTGGCGACCGGCGGGGGTTGCCAAGCGGGCCTCGTCCAAGGGATTGCTGAGGAATCCGATTTCCACCAAGACCGATGGCATCGCGGCCCCGGTCAGGACCAGGAACGGTGCATGCTTGACGCCCCGATCCGTCCAGCGCTTTCCGGTAACGGTGGATTGGATCGTTCCGGCAAGCAGTTTCGATTCGGTCCGTTTCTCGTTGGCAGCGATGGCTTGGAGTAGCCCGCGGAGTTGCCCGATCGACATTCCGTTGCCTGCATTTTCGCGGGCTGCAAGATCGGTCGCCATGTTGCTTCCCGAAAAGTTCAGGTAGTAGGTCTCCACTCCACGCGGACCGGGGGTCGGCGAGGAGTTGGCGTGGATCGAGAGAAAGATATCCGCCTCGCCGTCGTTGGCGATCGCGGTCCGCCGTCGAAGGTCGATAAAAGTGTCATCGGATCTGGTCAACAAGACATCCACGGCAGTGCGGGTCCGCGCCAAGCGGCTGAGGCGCAGCGCGACGTCGAGGACGACCTCCTTTTCGCGCAAACCCGAAGGGCCGACAGCCCCTTCGTCATGGCCCCCATGTCCCGCATCCAGCACGATGCGCCGGACCGACAGGCCCAAGGTCCGGGACAAGGAACGGCTTTCCGGAATAGCCTCTGCCGGGGGCAATGCCGGAGGAGCCAGTATTGTTATCGCCTTGGCCAGCACGCGGCCCGGATTCAGCATCACACTCGGGGGGTGTTGTGGCAATGTCGGTGGCTGGAAGTACCAACCGAGCGTATTTGGCGGGGCAGTCCAACCCGCGATGGTGAAAAACAAAAAGCCCGCGCAGAACCTCACAAGGAGATAGTGGCGCGGGCCGGATTATTTCTCAGTGAAAAAACTACAGCTGGTTTAGTTCGACGGAGGTGAAGAAGTAGGCCAATTCCTGGGCGGCCGTCTCCGGCGCGTCGGAACCGTGGATAGCATTGCGTTCGATGCTCTCGGCAAACAGCTTGCGGATGGTGCCGTCCGCCGCGTTGGCGGGGTTGGTGGCACCCATGACTTCGCGGAGGGTCTTCACTGCGTCCTCGCGCTCCAAGGCCAGAAGGACAACGGGCCCTTCCATCATGAAGGTGACAAGCGAGTTGTAGAAGGGGCGTTCCTTGTGGACGGCGTAAAAACCGCCAGCCACGGACTGGCTGAGACGCGTCATGCGCATGGCAACGATGCGGAAGCCCGCACCTTCCAAATGCGCCAGGATTTGGCCCGCCTTGCCCGAGGCAACGGCGTCCGGCTTAATGATCGAAAAAGTCTTTTGCATAGTGTTTGAAAGTCCTTGGCCGGGAGTCGAGCTTATCGACCCATCAGCCTGGCGATATTCTCGCCGATTTGGGCCGGGGATTCGCAGACTGTGATGCCTGCGTCCTGCATGGCCTTGATTTTGTCCGAAGCTGCACCCGAACCGCCCGAAATGATGGCACCGGCATGGCCCATCCGGCGTCCGGGAGGTGCCGTTTGACCCGCAATGAAGCCGACGACCGGCTTTTTCACATTTTCCTTGATGAAGGCTGCGGCCTTCTCCTCGGCGTCGCCACCAATTTCGCCGATCATGACGATGGCGTGGGTGTCGGGATCGTCGTTGAGCAAGCGAATGGCGTCCGTGTGTGTGGTGCCGATGATGGGATCGCCGCCGATACCGATGCAGGTGGATTGGCCGATACCGAGCTTGGTCAGCTGGCCGACCGCTTCATAGGTCAAGGTGCCGGAGCGCGAAACCACTCCGACGTTGCCTTCCAGGTGGATGTGGCCGGGCATGATGCCGATCTTGCACTTGCCGGGGGAGATGACACCGGGGCAGTTGGGGCCGATCAGGCGGGAGTTCTTGGTTTTCAGGAACGACCACGCCTTGACCATGTCGATCACCGGGATGCCTTCGGTGATACAGACGATCAGTTCGATACCGGCGTCGGCAGCTTCCATGATCGAATCAGCCGCGAAGGGCGGCGGAACGAAGATGACAGTGGCGTTGGCACCGGTTTCCCTGACCGCTTGGGAAACTGTGTTGAAAACAGGGCGGTCCAAGTGGGTTGCGCCACCCTTGCCGGGCGTCACGCCGCCAACGACGTTGGTTCCATAGGCAATCGCGGTGGAGGCGTGGAAGGTGCCCTCCTTGCCGGTAAATCCCTGGACGATCAGCCGCGTGTTCTTGTCGACGAGTACGCTCATTAGTTCACACCCCCATTGTTCCCAGCCGAAGAGGCCGCTGCGACAACCTTTTCCGCAGCGTCCTTCATGCCGTCGGCGACGATGAAGTTGAAGCCCGAGTTTTCAAGAACCTCGCGGCCCAATTCCACATTGGTGCCTTCCATGCGGACCACGATGGGAATCGTGATGCCCAAATCGCGCGCCGCAGCCACGACGCCGTTGGCCAGCGTGTCGCAACGCAAAATGCCGCCGAAAACGTTGATGAGAACGGCCTTGACGGCGGGATCGCCCAGCAGGATGCGGAAAGCGTTCTTGACCTGCTCAGCGCTGGCACCGCCGCCGACGTCGAGGAAGTTGGCCGGGGAGCCGCCCGCGTACTTAATAATGTCCATGGTGCCCATGGCGAGACCGGCGCCGTTCACCATGCAGGCGATGTTGCCATCGAGTTTGATGTAGTTCAGGCCGAATTTGGAGGCTTCCACTTCAAGCGGGTCCTCTTCATTGATGTCCCGAAGCGCGGCGATGTCCTTGTGGCGGAACAGGGCGTTGTCGTCGAAGTTGATCTTGGCGTCCAAGGCGAACACGCGGTTGTCCTTGGTGAGCATGAAGGGATTGATTTCGGCGAGGGTCGCGTCGGTTTCGAGGCAGGCCTTGGCCAGCGCGATCATGGCCTGGACCGCGCCGTTGATGGCGGGTGCCGGGATGCCGATGCCGAACGCGAGTTTGCGCGCCTGGTACGGTTGCAGTCCGATGCCGGGCTCTATGACTTCCTTGAGAATCGCGTCGGGGTTCTCATGGGCGACTTCCTCGATCTCCATTCCGCCCGCAGCGGAGGCCATGAAGACGAGCTTACCCGTGCCACGGTCGAGCACGATGCCGAGGTAGAGTTCCTTGTCGATCGGGAGGGTTTCCTCGATCAGCAGACGCTGCACCAAACGGCCCTCAGGACCGGTCTGGTGGGTGATGAGCGTCATGCCGAGGATCTTTTCGGCCCAGGACTTGGCGTCGGCGGCGTCCTTGGCAACCTTGACGCCACCGCCTTTGCCGCGGCCTCCGGCGTGGATTTGGGCTTTGACGACAACACTGCCGCCGAGCTCCAGAGCTACCGCCTCGGCTTCGGCGGCGGTAAACGCCACCTTCCCGCGAGGTACGGGGACGTTGTATCGGGCAAGGATTTCCTTGGCCTGATATTCGTGGATTTTCATGGTGGGAAGTACGAACGGCTTTTGGCTGAAATTTCCCGAGTCCCTGCAGACCCGGAACCCCCACTTTACCACGCGGACCGGCACATTGTTCAAAACGGGGGCAAGACTCACAAGGCCCTTCCGCTGGCGGGAGAGGCAGGCTGGGATGTGGATGCCGGGGGAGTGGAGCGGTCTTGGGTTTGTTTCGCCAATTTTTGCGCGTAGGCCCTGAGTTTCCAAGCGCGCCGGGCGGCCCGACCGGTGGGAGGATGGGTTGGCTTGGGTTCGTTTTTCTGTTTTTGGATTTCGGGTTCCGGCGGTGCCGGCGATTCGGAGGGGAGCTCCTGGATGGGAGCCGACTGGGCGGAGATCTCCTGCTGGCGGAACTTGCGGTAGGCCATGAGGGAG
>CAITMP010000510.1 GCA_903893525.1 uncultured Acidobacteriia bacterium
CAACCTCGGAACCGCCCCCATCGTATCCGGCACCGCCACCATCTCCATCAACGCCAACAACCTGGGACTCGGCACGTCCACCATCACAGCCACCTACGTTCCGTCCTCCCAGAACTGGCTCGCATCCAGCACCACCGCGCAGGCCAACGTCCTTGCAGGCCAGTCCATTGCCTTTCCTGCTCTCACTTCCGTCACACTCGACACCGCGTCTTTCCGTCTCGGCGTTTCGGTCGATTCAGGCCTCACACCGGTGCTTGCATCCACTACACCGGCAATCTGTACCGTCAACGGGACCAACGTAACCCTCCTCGCCGTGGGCACCTGCACCATCACGGCGAACAGCGCGGGCACCGCCAGCTACGCGGCCGCGACGCCCGTAACCCGCAGTTTCAACGTAGTTGCGCCGCCCGCTTGCACCTACGGCCTTTCCGGGGATTCCAGCCTCGCCGCGGCCGGTGGTTCCGGCACGCTCGCTGTTGCCACCGGCCCGGGTTGTTCCTGGACTGCATCTACAAGCGGCCCTTTTCTTGCCCTCTCGACCGTTTCGGGAACAGGGGCAACCGTGGGTCCGGGAACCGTCACCTTTGTCGCCACTCCGAATGCATCCGCGTCGTCTCGCAGTGGCTCCATCAGCGTCGGTGGCCAGACGTGGACGGTCACCCAGTTCGGCTCAGCCTGTTCCATTTCCCTCGGCATTGCCAACCTCGACTTTCCCGCTACGGGCGGAAGTGCAGTGATCAACGTGTCGGCGTCGGCCAACAATTGCACCTGGACAGCCACTCCGTCGGATGCCGCCAGTTTGAATCTCGCCCCGGCCACGGGTACGGCCCCGGCACAAGTGACGCTGACTCTCGCAGCCAACCCGGGAGCCGCGACCCGCAACCTGACCGCCACCATTGGCGGTCAGACGCTCGCTATCTCCCAGTCCGGAAAGAATTGCACGGTCACCCTTGGCACCACGAGCGCCGCGTCCGCTGCGGCGGGCGGACCGGGCTCCGTGGATGTGACCACGCAGAGTGGCTGCGCGTACAGCACCGTGGCTGGCCCCAATTGGATCAACATACTCTCAGGGGGCTCCGGCGTGGGTCCAGGCGCAACACTTTTCTATTTCGTCAATCCGAACGCGACCACGGCGTCCCGCACCGGTGCCTTGTCAATCGGCGGACAAACCTTCCAGATCACCCAGGCGGGGGTCGAATGTGACCTTACCTTGGATACCGGCAACCTCGCCAGCCCACTGGTTGCGGGCGGAGCGACCACCAGCATTGGCGTTGGGGTCTCCAACCCCGCTTGCAGTTGGACCGCCGACAGCAGCGCCGCTTGGCTAACAATATCTCCGTCAAACGCTACCGGTACCGGTACCATCAATCTCATAGCCTCGGGCAATGTCTCGGCATCGACCCGGAAAGCCCTCGTAACCGTCAGCGGCAGCGCGGCAACAGTTACCCAGTCCGGCACGGTCTGCACGTATTCACTGCTTTCCCCGGGAACAGCGCTTCCGTCTGCAGCCAGTTCAGGCTCGGTGAACGTGGTCACCGCTACCGGTTGCCCTTGGAGTTCCACCAGCAACGCTGCGTGGATCACCGTCGCGAATTCCGGCACCAGCGGCACGGGCACCGTGGACTTTACCGCCTCAGCCAACGGCAGCGCCACCCCCCGAAGCGGAACTTTGACCGTAGCCGGCCAGACCTACTCCGTAACCCAGGCAGGGTTGCCGTGTACCTACACACTTTCGCTGGCAAGCGCTGCCATTCCGGCGGACGGAGCGACCAACAACACCTTCACCTTGGTGGCCGGTGCCGCTGGCTGCAGTGCTTCTGCGGCCAGCTTCCTAGGCTGGATTACGGTTTCTACTACCTACAGCGGACTGAACGGCACGGTCACCTATTCCGTTTCCGCCAACCCGTCGGGCACCGTCCGGCAAGGCACCATCAAGATCGCGGGCCAAAGCTTCCTGTTGACCCAGGCCGCCCCGACCTGTTCCTACACACTTGCGTCCGGTGGCGCATCCTTCGGACGGGCTGGAGGTTCTGGCAACATAGGCATCACCGCCTCGGGACCCGGTTGTACACCTTCATTTACGGACGGAAGTCCTGGAATGGTCACCTTTGGAAGCCTCTCCGGTCCCGTCAGCAACGTCTTTTCGCTGCCCTACACCGTAGCCGCGTTCAGTTCTTCCAGCAGCGCCGTCCGCCTGGACCGAATCAGGATTGGCGGAAGAACCTTCGTGGTCAAGGAGACTTCATGGTAGGCCGATTTTCTGACCGTTCGAGTCTCATCGTGCTGCTCTGCCTCGTTCCAGCCCTTCTCCCGGCTTCCACCCAAGGCCCTGACGCGGGCGGCTATTCCGCCACTGACACAACCGCCTATAATTTCGTCGATATTTCCCTCGGCGGCGCATCTTCCATCCTCGGCGGCACCGACGATGGTACTGTCTTCCTCAACCTTCCCTTCGCCTTCCAGTTCTACGGCACCGCCTACACCTCGGTCTGCATCAGTTCCAACGGTGCCGCCTATTTCGTGACCAGCGCGGCCGCATGCACTGCAATTTCAGACTTTGCCAATGCCGACTTGGCGGCCGGTGCACCCGCGCCCGACCTGCCATCCCTCCTCCCGTTCTGGAGCGACTTAACATTCCAGGCCGTTGGAGCCGGTTCCGTCTTTTATCGGACGCTCGGAACCGCTCCGAACCGGCGCTTTGTCATCCAATGGAACAATGCCTATCCGCAGGGCTCGCCCAACCCGGTTACGTTTGAAGTGCTCCTTTCGGAAACCTCGAATTCGATCTCCTTCCAGTACCGGACCGTCACGCTTGGAGGTGGAAATGCCGCTGCGGGCGGGGCTCTTGCGACTGTCGGCATCCGCACAACCGGTGCCCAGGCCAACAACGAGCAACTGCAGTGGAGCTACAGCGCCCCGGTCCTGTCTGATTCCCCCGCGCTGCTTTTCACCCTCGGGTCCGGGCCCCTGCCACCGGTATTGACGACTCCGGCCAGCGGCGCGACTTCGGTCGGAACGCCGGTAACTCTCTCCTGGGGTGCGTCCGTCGGCGCAACCTCCTACGACGTCTTCCTGGGTGCTTCCAACCCGCCCAGTTTCGTGGCCAACGTGGTCGCGGCCACAACCTTTACTGCGAACAGTCTCGCGGCATCCACGGCCTACAGTTGGTATGTCGTTGCAAAAAATGGAACTGGTTCTTCGGCATCGCCCTCGTGGTCATTCACCACGGCGGCGGCGGCCGGCGGTGGAGGAGGTGGAGGTGGCGGCGGCGGGGGAGGAGGAGGTGGTGGCGGGGGAGGAGGAGGTGGTGGTGGTGGCGGTAGCCCGCTTACTGCGTCCCCAACAACGTTGTCTTTCGATGTGGCGGCGGGCGGTCCTCCGGTAAAGCAGACCGCAACCATCACGTACCAAGCCTTCGTGGCGGACGCTCCTTCGTTCGCCACTACTTCGACCACCTCGGTGGGGTCGGGTTGGCTCCAAGTCGCTCCGGCCAGCGGTAACCTCGTGGAGATCTCCAACAACAACACGCTCAAGACTTTCCAGTCCACCATTTCGGTTCAAGTGGATCCTTCCACGCTGTCGGTGGGAACCACCTATCAGGGAACCGTCAGCATCTTGGCCGGTGGCGGCATAGCCAACATCTCCATAATGGCGAACGCAACAAATACGCCAACCGTCATCTCCTCTTCTCTGAAGACAATCTCGTTCGACTATCGGCAGGGTGACACCAAGGTCCAGCCTCAAGAGTCATCCATATCGAGTTCCCCCACAACTTCAAGTCTTGCCGTATCAGCAACCACCAAGTCCGGTGGCAACTGGCTCATCCCTTCGCTGGCATCCCCCACCACACCGACCAAGCTATCCGTTTCCTTGAATCCATCCATCGTGGCGAGCCTCCCGCCCGGAACCTACAACGGGACTATCGCGCTATCCGCCAGCGGAGTTACAGCCTTGGCGCTTCCCGTCACTCTGACGGTCACCAGCGCCAAAGCACCTGTCGTTCCCAAAGGTGGCATCGTACCGGTTTATAGTTCCTCGAATACCATCCAGCCCGGATCCTGGGTGTCCATCTATGGCGCCAACCTTGCGCCCTCTCCGGTCGCGTGGCAGGGCGATTTTCCCACCAGTTTGGGCGGCGTGAGCGTCACCATCAACAACAAGCCGGCTTATCTATGGTTTGTCAGCCCAACCCAGATCAATCTCCAAGCGCCCGATGACACAGCCACAGGCACCGTCGCGGTCGTCATCACCAACCCGGACGGAAGCACCACGTCTTCCGTCACGTTGGCCCAAGCGAGCCCGTCACTCAGTCTGCTGGATGACCGCCATGTCGCCGCAATTATTCCATCAGCGGCGGGCTACGATATTGTCGGCCCGGCCAATGCCTTCACCTATCCCACCCGACCCGCCAACCCAGGCGAGAATGTAGCGCTCTACGGAGTTGGTTTCGGCCCGACATCCCCCGCGGTGCGGGCAGGTCAGTCCCCCGATGGGGCGGCCCCCACTGTCAACCCAGTCACGGTCCGGATAGGTGGCGTCCCCGCCCAGGTTGATTTCGCTGGTCTCATCGCCGCCGGGCTTTATCAGATTAATATCCGAGTCCCCGCAGTACCACAGGGGGACCAGAAGGTGGAAATCACAGCAGGCGGCGTCAGCCTCGCAACCAGCCCGGTCCTTACTATAGGAACGCCCTAACGTTCGATTGCCGGAACGCTAAGGAACCTAGGCCGGTGACAAGAATTTCAAGAAGTTCAAACTTCCCCGCAACCCGCTGATTCCAAATCCAAAAGAGCATCTACTACAAGCATCGAAATACGCCCTTCAAGTTCGTTTTCCCACCCCCTCCGCGCTACTATCACGGCGCGATGGAAAACATGAACCAAGCCAACCTGACCCAAAATTCGCCCAAACCCCGCACCCCGGCCCAAATCGCCGCCTCCCGTGCCAACGGTGCCAAATCCCGCGGCCCGGTTACCGAAGAAGGAAAATCGATCTCCGCCCAGAACGCCGAGCGCCATGGCATCTTCGCCCGCATCTGCACCATCCAGG
>CAITMP010000511.1 GCA_903893525.1 uncultured Acidobacteriia bacterium
GGTCTGGAGCAGGTGAATGGGGGCCGCTGGTGGGCGGCAACCTCTGGAGGACGACCGGCGACATCCGCGATACCTGGGAATCCATGGCCTCCCTCGGTTTCGCGATGAGCGACAACGCCCAATTCACCCGCCCAGGCTGGTGGCTCGATCCAGACATGCTGGAGGTTGGAAACGGCGGGATGTCAGCCCTCGAATACCGCACCCATTTGAGCCTGTGGGCGATTATCGGCGCGCCGCTGATTGCGGGAAACGATCTCCGGGACATGAGTCCGGAAATTCGGACAATGCTCACAAATAAGGAAGTGATCGATGTTGACCAGGACAAGGCGGGCATGGGTGGCCGCCGCGTATCCCAAACCGGCGACACCGAGGTCTGGGCCAGGCCCTTGGATGGAGGTGCCACGGCAATCGCGCTGTTCAACCGGGGTTCCATCGAAGCCGATATTTCCGTCCAATGGGCCGCGGCTGGCTTGAAAAGCGCTCCGAAACTTCGCGATCTGTGGACACATGCCGATCTCGGGAAACAGCAGGATGGCTACACCGCCAAAGTGCCTCCCCACGGAGTAGTCATGCTACGCGCCTCGAACTAGTCCAAGCGCCAGGATTCTCCATCCCGCAGCCCGCTCACGGCATCCAACGGGCGATGAGAATTCTCCTTTACAGTGGCAAGGGTGGCGTGGGCAAAACCAGCGTCGCGGCAGCGACGGGCGTCCAACTCGCCCGCCTCGGCCAAAAGACACTGGTGATGAGCGTTGACCCCGCCCACAGCCTGGCCGATTCCTTCGACCTCGGCGGTAATCTGTTCCACGGAGCCACGGGCGAGCCGCACGAGGTAGCCCCCAACCTCTGGATTCAAGAGGTCAACATCCAGAAGGAGATCAAGCGCCACTGGAACGCCATCTCCGGCTACATCACGTCCATTCTCCGCACCAGCGGCTTGGGCGACGTGGAGGCGGAGGAAATGGCCATCTTCCCCGGCATGGAGGAATTGAGCGCCCTCATGTACGTCAACCAGTACCGGCGATCCAATCAGTTCGACGTCGTCATTCTCGATTGCGCTCCCACAGCGGAGAGCCTCAGATTCGTGAGCCTGCCCACCACGCTCGATTGGTACATGAAGCACATCTTCTCCATGGAACGGCGGCTGCTCAAGGCGATCCGACCAATCGCCAACCGGGTCAGCCCGGTGGAAATGCCCCCGGAGTCCTATTTCGACAACGTCCAAGACCTTTTCGGGAAGATCCAAGGCATCGACGTTGTTCTGGAGGACGGCCACACCACCAGCGTCCGGCTCGTAACCAACGCCGAAAAAATGGTCCTGAGGGAAACCCAACGGGCATTCGTGTACTTTTCCCTTCACGGCCTCACCGTCGACCAAGTAGTGGTAAACCGCCTTCTCCCGGTTGAAGTCGAGGACGAGTTCTTCCAGACATGGCGTGCCCAGCAGGCCAAGGTTCTTGCTGAGATCGAAGGCTATTTCTCCCCGATCCCCGTTTCGCGCGTACCACTGTTCCGGCGGGAAGTGCTTGGAATCGAGCGGCTCGGCGAACTGGCCAGCGCCTTGTACGGCGAGACCGGCAATCCCGCCGCCGTCACGCTCACCGAGCGCCCCTATTCTTTCACCCGCGAGGGCGATGCCTACCAAGTCAGATTGACCATGCCCTTCGCAGACAAACGGGAGATCGGCCTGTTCAAGAAGAACGACGAGTTGGTGATCGAGATTGGCACCTTGAGGCGCCACATCGGACTGCCCACGTCCATGAGCGCCATGATGCCGTCCGGTGCCAAGATGGAAGGCAATATTCTGGTAGTTGACATGAGGAGCGTCTGATGGAAAACGAACACACCGAGCATTCCCACACCAAGTCGAAATGTGCTTTCTGCGAGGCCAGCGAAACGATGGAGCGCGTGATGGGCGCCTTTGGCCCCTCGGAGGAGGCGTCGAACCACTTCCGGCAATCCAAGGTCGAATTTCTGAAGGGAATTCGTGCCATGCTGGACGACCAAATCCAAGACATGGCACGCCCGAAAAAAGGCACCCGGGTGGTGATCGATTAGTTCGCAAGGAGCTTCAGAAACGCCTCCCCGGCGTAGCTCAGCGCGCGGCGGGATGGGCGCGCCAGATAGACTTTGCGTTCCACTGTGACTTCGGGAACCCGCACCGCGACCAGCCGGCCCTCAAGGATCTCCTGTTCCACGCACATGCGCGGCAGGAATGCCACCCCCGCGTTGCGCTCCACCATCCAGCGGATTGTTTCGACAGTGGGCATCTCCACATCCATGTTCAGGCGCACGCCGCCCTCGTGAAAGGCCCTGATCACAATTTCCCGGTACGGCGAAAGGACATTGTGCGCGATAAACACCTCGGACCCGAGTTCGGAGATCGGGACTTCCGTCCGCTCCGCAAGACGGTGTTTGGGGGAAACGACAAAGGCCAGCGAGTCGGAATAGATTACGTTGGTGACGATTCGGTCGTCATGCGGCTGATAACTGATTACGCCAAGCTCCAGATTGCCGTCGATCAATTCATTCGGGATGCGGCTGGAAAAGCTGCGCCGCACTTGGACCTTTACCTTGGGGTAGAGGCTCCGGTACCGCTCGATATGCCGAAGCAGGTAGAGCGCGGTGGATTCGTTGGCCCCGATCACGAGGCGGCCTGCGGAGTGGTCGCGGAGTTCCGCGATCGAGTTGCGAAGTTCCGCCTCCAAGTTTTGGAAGCGCCGCCCAAACTCGTACACGGTGCGGCCGGCATCGGTCAGCATTACATCCTTGGCGGACCGGTCCAACAGCTTTTCCCCCAGCTCGGCCTCCAGTCGCTGCAGGGAGAGCGAAACAGCCGGTTGGGTCCGGTTGAGCTTTTCCGCCGCACGGGAAAAACTGCGTTCGGCTGCGACGGTCAGGAAGACGCGAAGAGTGCTCAGTTCCATGCCCCAATCATAACTCTCGCTAATCAATTTGTCATGAAGAATAAACAGGTTTTATCTTGGCACGTTGGGGTCTCCCCGTTTACCATGTCAAAAGGACGCCTATGAACAACATGAAACGCATGATCCTCGCCCTCGCGCTGACCGCGCTGCCATTGGCCGCGGCCGACATCAATGGTAACTGGAAATTCGATGGCAACGTGGCGGGCAATCCGCTGAAAATGGACTGCGCGATCAAGCAGGAGGGCGAGAAATTCTCCGCAGCCTGCAAGCCCGCCGAAGGGGGCGAACGCAACTTTGACGGAACCATCACAGGTGAAAAGGTCCAGTTCTCCTACAGGGTCGACTACCAAGGCACAATCTATACATTGGTCTACACGGGCACGGTGAAGGACGATTCTGAAATGAAGGGCGACATCGACGTCGCCAACACCGGCGGACCATTTTCCGCAAAGAAGCAGCCCGCGTGACCTCCGCGTCGCGTCTATTTCTGGGTGTCGATGGCGGCCAGTCGAGTACCACTGTCGTCATTGGGGACACCGACGGGAGAATCCGGGGCTGGGCGGTTGCCGGGCCGTGCAACCACGTTGGCGCAGCCGAGGGGCGTCCAAAGTTCCTGCGTGTGATGCGGGACTGTTTGGGACGTGCGGCAGCCATGGCGGGCTTGGAATCCGACCGGCCTCAATTCCGCGCTGCCTGCCTGGGTATGTCCGGTGGACCCGATGACAAAGCTGGATTGCTTGCCGAAGTGCTGGAAGCCGAACACCTGGATGTGACCCACGACGGGCGCATCGCCCTTGCCGGGGCTATGTCCGGCGGGCCAGGTGCGATCGTCATTTCAGGGACCGGAACCATCGCTTTCGGCCAGGATGGCAAATCCAGAACGGCGCGCGCCGGCGGATGGGGCTATGTCTTCGGCGACGAAGGCGGTGGCTTCGACCTTGTTCGCCAAGCCGTGCGCGCGGCTCTGCGGGAACAGGAGGGATGGGGACCGCGAACACCGCTGACGCCAGCCCTGCTTGCGGAAACCGCCGTAGCAAACGCAAACGCCCTGGTGCACCTGTTCTACACTTCGGAATGGCCCCGGTCGCGCGTCGCCGCATTGGCTCCGGTGGTAAACCGCATTGCCGAGGAGGGTGACCCGGTAGCCTTGGGGATCCTGCACCAATCGGCCCAAGCACTGGCAATGTTGGCAGGGGCTGTCCGCAGGCAATTGTGGGAACAGGACGAGCCGTCGCGTCTGGCGTGGATCGGAGGTACCTTCCGGAGCGCGATCCTATTGGAGCGGTTCCGTACGCTGGTCGAATTGGATGGGATGGTCACTACTTCCCCTCCCGACCACGCACCCGCCATGGGTGCGCTCATCCTGGCCTACAGGGCTGCGGGGCTCCAAACTGTTCCAGACCCGCTACCAGGCGTAAAGGACTGAGTAGCCGGTACACTCAACTTTATGGACGCACTCGTTTCTTCGATTGGACAAATAGCCATCACAGTTGCGGATCTCCCCCGCGCTGTTGCCTTCTATCGTGATGCTCTGGGACTGCAATACCTGTTTGAAGCGTCAGGAATGGCGTTCTTCCATTGCGGAGCGGTTCGCGTAATGTTGACCAGCACCCCGACGCCCCAAGGAAACTCCATCCTTTACTACAAGACGGAGAACATCCAGGCAACTGCGGACGCACTCGAAGCAAGAGGAACCACCTGCGAGTCAAAACCCCATTTCGTTGCCAAAATGCCCGACCACGACCTGTGGATGGCATTCTTCCGCGACACCGAGGGAAACTTATTTGGTCTAATGAGCGAAGTTTGCTAGGTCCTACTGAACGGCGACCGTGACACCCGACTGGGCCGCGACGCCACCAACCTGCAGCACAACCGGCACGCCCGACCCAGCCGCGACTGCCGCCGGAATCTGCACGTTCACCTGCGTAAGTCCAGCTACCGCGCCAGGTGCCGCACCCGCGTAGGAGACAGTGGCGGGCAAGCCGCCAATTGTAACCTTCACAGGCTGGACCGTCGCTGTCAGGCCTATGGTGAGCTTTCCATCGGTGGCGGCGGGGGACATTTGACCATCACCGGTCACAAAGAGGGAGATCACCGATCCGGCCTTGGCAGGCTTCGCTGCGCTATTCAACGTACCGTCCTGGTTGACCGCCGCCGCTTGACCTGAGCCAGTGGAATCCGCCGTGAAGATGCCTGGAGCAACCGCCGCTGCGGGAAACGTCGTCGTGGCCGAAACATTGCCTTGGTACTTGACCGCGACATCGACCGAAGTGGATCCGGCGATGCCGTAGGGCACGATTGCGGTCATCAAGGTCGCTGATGTGGTGAGCAGGGGGGCGGGAATTCCGTTGAAGAACACCTGATCGGCGGCCAGGGTGTTGCCGACGACACCGTTCGCAACTGAGAAGGTGGCAGTCGATGACGGTCCAATTCCGGCTCCGAAAATCGCCACAATTTGACCAGGCGCAACGGGTCCTTGGACACTTGACGCAGCATTGACCACGGCGCCAACCGAAAAGGGCACCGGAGTCAGTTGACGAATGATCTGGTTGTTTGTATCGGCCAAAAGAATCTTGCCCGACGAATCGACCACGACGCCCGACGGATGATCCAGTTGCAGGCTCGTTCCCGCTCCGGTCTCACCGTTAAATCCACTGGCACCGGTTCCCGCAACATTCAAAATGCTGCCGTTGGGAAGGATCTTTCTCAGCACCGGGTTCAGGCCGTCTACAAAATACAGGTTGCCCGCAGCATCCACAGCCAAACTCTGGGGGGAAACGTTCGTGGCGATTGTGCGAATATTGCCGTCCGTGCCCACTTTCCGGATGTTGTTGTTGGCAACATCTCCGATGTAGACGTTGCCCGCGGCATCGACAGCCAGCGACATCGGGGAGGCAAGATTCGCCTTTGTTGCCGAACCGCCATCACCTGAGAATCCCCAAGTGCCCGTACCGGCGACCGTGGAAATGTTACCGCCGGATGCCGCCATCTTCCGTACTGTGGAGCTGCCGAAATCCGCGATGAACAGATTGCCAGCCGAATCAAGCGCCAGCCCCGCCGGAAACCAAAGTTCGGCATTGGCCGCGGAAGCGCCGTCGCCCTTGTACCCGGGGGTGCCGGTTCCGGCAATAGTGAAGATATTGCCCTTGGGATCGACCTTCCGAATGCGGTTGTTGCCCGTATCGGAGATGAAAATGTTGCCAGTAGAGTCAACTGCCAAGCCGTAGATCTGGGTCAACTTGGCACTGGTGGCCACGTCCTTGTCACCCGCGAAACCGGGAGTGCCGGACCCCGCTACCGTGGTGATATTGCCCGTGGAGAGCGTCACCATCCGGACAACATTGGTGTAGAAGTCGGCAATGTAATAGTTGCCCTTGCTGTCGAGGGCTAAACGGGTCGGCTTGTAGAGCTGCGAACTTTTGGCCGCGATGCCTTCTCCGAAGTAGCCTTGAACCTGCGGGATGCCCGCTACGGTGGAAGCTGTGTACTGCTGGGCGAAGGCGAGGCCGCTGGCAAGCAGCAGGATGCTGGAGAACTGAAGAATCTTCATTCGAGGCGAATTCCGTTGGGCGTTCCGAAGACATTTGGACGGTTGGCAGCCCCGTCCCGTTGCGCCAAAAACACTGGTCAACTTCTGATGATAGCGCGTGCGTGGCCGATGACAACCCAAACCCGCGCCGCACTCCGGGCACTAAAGTTTTTGGCGTATCCAGCCGATAGAAATTTGTGGTGAATAAGCCAGTTGAGCCAGCCGTGCCCGACATCTGCGATCCCGCGCGGATGCCCGAAGACTCCGCACTATCCACAGCGAGAAGGCGGGCTGCGGAGCGAATCGGCTACGACATGCAGATCTCGCAGTTTCTCTATGAATACTGGCTACTGTCCGCGGCCAGGATCACCGTGGTCGAGCGGACGTTGCTGATTATTCAGGAGATTGCGCCGACCCCGCGGCTGCAAGCGGTCATGCGGGCTGCGCTGAACTGCCAGAATTCCCGCGTACGCTCCAAGGCCGCCCTTGTACTCGGCGGCAAGATTGACAGCATACCGCTGCTGCAAAATTTTCTGCGAGATCCCGACGCCCGGGTTCGGGCCAATGCGGTTGAGATCCTCTGGGGCCGCAAGCCGGAGGATGTGGCGGATATTTTCAATGAAGCCTTGACGGACCTGCACCACCGGGTCGCGGCGAATGCGCTCTACGGAATCCATGGAATAGATCCTCCAAGGTGTCTAGCCAAGATTGAGGGATTTGCGACCCACATGCACCCAAGGTTCCGCTCTGCCGCAGCCTGGGTCATCGGCAAGCTGGGAGACCGCAGGAACGTCTCATTGCTGAAACCCTTGCTGGTCGACCCCAACCCGGACGTCCGAAAATCCGCGTCTCGTGCCGTTGGAATGTTGCGGGCTTGCGGAGCCTGAACATGCGTGAGCTGAACCAGTGCTAGAAAAACTACGAGCCCACTTCCGGGAATGGTGGAAAGGCATCCACGCAAGACTTGGGAACAGTGTTGCCCGCCGTGCCGGAGACGTGGACGCTTGGCGAGCTCAGGTTCAGATTGAGCGGGCCTGGACCAAGGGCGATATCGGCTTCCTTCGCAGTTGTCTTGATGATTTCCGGCCTATCGAAAACCACGTTGTCGAATCGGATTCCCAACCGGTGGCCAGAATCAAATCCGTTCAACGAGACCTTGCCTCCGCCTTCGACCCGAATGTTGCGAACGACTATGTCCTTGAATTCAGGTATCTTGTCCCGTGCCTCCCCGTAGAACGAGTAGTTGGTGTCCATCAGAATCGGATTCTTGGTGGCCCGGATACAAACACCGTCGTAGACAACATCGCGGACCAGACCGCCGCGGCTGGAATTGGATTTGATCCGCAGCCCGTTGTCCGCTCCGTCGATCGAGAGGTTGCTAACCCGGATCCGGCTCGCCCCACCGTCGGTCTCACTGCCAATGGACATTCCGTGGCCGGTGTAGAAGTGGTTGTCCGAAATGGTCATGTTCGTGGTCGGCGCGCCCTTTCCCGCCTTGATGGCAACCTGGTCGTCACCGGTGTGAATGAAACTGTGGGTGATTGTGACGTTGGTGGAATTGCCCGGATCGATGCCGTCGGTATTGCGCGCCTTTTGAGGGGACCAGACCTTGACGCCCCAAACAGTGAAACCATTGCCACCGCTGTACGATACGTGGAAGTTCGGCGAATTGCGGAGCGTAATCCGGTACAGCGTAAAGTTGTCGCACCTGTTGAGGATCAGCAGACGGGGATTGTTCTGGCTCCCGCCCTTCCGCGCCTGCTCAGCCAAGTCCCACCAACTGCCTTGCTGGCCCAATATCGTTTCCCCGCCCTGCCCGTCGATCACCCCGTCCCCCATCACCGCAGCACCGGCAACGCCGTCTCCATTGATCAAAGCCATGCATCCGTGGCCCTTGTCGGTAATGGTCCCGCAGACACCGGGCGCTCGGTCATACAGCCGGGGGTTCCTGGAAGCCAGAAGCTTGACACCGGACGCCACCAGCAACGTGCCCCCCTCGCGCAAATGGAGCGGCCCCGATACGAACACCGAGCCCGCCGCCGATCCTGCCAGGACGACGGCCTTGCCCGGCCCGCAGGCGTCCAGGGCAAGCTGGATCCGCACAGTATCCAGTTGGGCTTCCCCAGCGCCCGCCGCAGCCGCCAACGACGCACAGGCTGCGGGAAACGCAGGTTCCACTACAATCCTGGAGTCCTGTGCGCGCAACAGGGAAAGGCCAACGCTGCCCAGCACAGCTGCGGAAACAAGCACGAACGAAGCGGTACGCATCTTCGGGAATTATCCCACCCAATACCCCCGCGGTTCCGGTGATAGCATATGTGCCGGAGATTGAAAAATGTGGAACACGGAAAACGCCATGGAAAACAAGGAGTCCCAATGAAAACAATATCGACCAGCATTTTACTCGCCGCAGCAATCGCGACCGGATTGCTGGCCCAAGCTCCAGCAGGCGCTGGAAGGGGTGGATTTGGCGGCCCGCCGGTGAAATCGCCCGAAGTCGGACCGGACAACAAGGTCACACTGCGACTGCGGGCCCCACAGGCGACTTCCGTAACGGTGACCCTCGGCGGCCGGACCCCGATGACCAAGGACGAACAAGGCGTCTGGAGCGCGACGGTAGGCCCGTTCGAACCGGATTACTACGGCTACGGCTTCGTCGTCGACGGAGTTTCCATGCCGGACCCGGCCAATCCAATGGTGAAGCCATCGGTGACCGGTGGTTTTGAAACCCTCGTCCATGTTCCCGGCCCCCCTTCCCTGACTTGGGAAACGGCCAATGTGCCCCATGGCACGATCACCCACCACTTTTACCGCTCCGCCCTGATTGGCGATGACCGCGACTTCTACGTCTACACTCCACCCGGCTACGATCCTTCGGCCAAGACCCTGTATCCCGTTCTTTACCTGTTCCACGGCCTTGGCGACGAAGCGAGCGGCTGGACGACCGCAGGCCGGGCCAACACGATTCTCGACAACCTCATTGCGCAGGGCAAGGCGAAGCCGATGATCATGGTCAATACCTTGGGCTACGGCGTGCCGAATCCACGGGAAGGCCTTGCCGCCGTTATGGGCGAGCCGGAAAAGCAATTCGGCAACTTCAGCGGGGCCGTGCTGGGCGAAGTTCTGCCGATCGTCGAGAAAACCTACAAGGCGGCCAAGGACAGGAACTCACGCGCTGTCGCGGGCCTCTCCATGGGAGGTGCGGAAACGTTTTTTGTGGGCTTGAACAACATCGACAAATTCGCCTACGTCGCAGGGTTCAGCAGCGCGTTCGTCATGCTTCCGGGAGCACGTGGAGCCGGCGGAAGCGCCGGCGGCCGTGGCCCAGGACGGGCCAACGACGCACCGGCCGGACCGCCCAGACCCGCAATCGACCCCGCTGTCTTCACAAAGGCCTTCCCTGCCCTGGACGCCAAAGCCGCATCCAAGCTGAAGCTGCTCTACGTGGCGTGCGGCGTAGATGACGGCCTGTTGGGTTCGAACAGGGCCTTCAAGGATTTCCTCAAAGCCAAGGGGATCGAATTCAAAGACGTGGAAACGCCCGGAGCTCACACTTGGATGGTGTGGCGGCGCAACTTGACCGAGATCGCCCCGCTCCTGTTCCGGTAGACTTTCCGGTTCGTTCGGCAAAGCCCCTGGGCGAGGCCGCCTACTCCTTTGGAATCTTATCCAGGACGGCGGCGGCCTCGTCGATTTTGTCCTGGCGGTAGAGAACGCTCGCCAAACCCTTGAGGGCGTCCCCATTGGCCGGTTCCGTTTTCACGACCTGGCGGTAGATTTCTTCCGCCATTTGGTAGTCCTTTCGGTCCGCCGCTTCCTGGGCTGCCAGCAACTTGGTCTTCACATCCGCGTCCGCAGCGGGCTTGGCGGGTTTGGCGGGCGCTGCTCCGGTCGCTTCGGTACCCGGTGTGCGGGGTCCCCGCGTGGCAATCGTGAAAGCACCCCACCCGAGCAAACCCAAAATCCCCGAAACTCCCACCACCACCCAGGCTTTCTTGGCAAGCTTGACGAAGTCAGTCGGAGGTCCCTTCCTGCGCGGCGGCCGGACAACCTCGGGTTCGTCGTCATGGTCCGAGTCCGAATCCCTCGCTGAATCTCGCTGTGGACGCTCTGCCATGCGCGCGGGCAACTCCCTCGCCAATTTGTCCACTCCGGAAATCAGCCGGCTCAAATTGTCTTCGGTGCGCGCAGACGACTCCCGCAACTGATTCATCGCCTCGGCTTGGCGGGTCATATCCTGCTCCAAAGCCGAGACTCGCTTGACGATTTTTGTCTGGACCGTCTTGACGAAGGTCTCCAGCGTGCGGATATGCGTGTCTTCCAGCTCTTGCTGCAGCTTTCCCGACATTTGCTCGAAGCGCTTGGTTACTGCCTCCTCGATCATTTCGGGAAGGAAAGCCTCCAAGTTGTCCACTTCGCGCGCAACTTCACGACCGGAACGGCCACCGAACCGCCCTCCCATGCTCTCCGCCAGCTGCGAGCCCAGCCAGCGCCGAGGGTTCTCAGGCAACGCCAACAATCCCGATTCCATCTGGTCCACGCGGGAGTCGATGTCATCCAAGCGGTCCAAAATAGGCCGGATTCCCTCCGTGATCATCAGCATCAGCTCATGGTCGCGGTCGTCCATGCCCGGGGTGGCAAACTCTTCGCGAACCCGTGAGGCTGTTTCACGACGCCCAATCCGGCGGGATCGCTTGGACCGGGATTGGCGGTCGGAACGCGGGACCTCCTCGCCTGTGGTCTCGTAATCCCGCTCCGCTAAATCGTTGGCAGCCCCAAATCCCGCCGATTCCGCCGCAGGAGCTTCAAAGTTGGACGATTCGGATGGAACCGGCCGGCGTGGCTCCTCCAGCAAATGCCGGTCCCGCCCGTCCCGTCGCAACTGGGGTGAGAAATACTGGCCGCCGTCGCGCACGTAGGAAATGGCATCAAGCAGGTGGCGCGCCGGTCCGTTCTTCAACAGGTATCCATCTCCACCGGCCCTGACGACCTCTCGGATGATTTCGTCCTCATCCGTCCCGGCCATGATGACAACCTTCGTTCCGAGGATCTCCGACCGTATCCGCCGGATAATCTCAATGCCGTGCATCTTCGGCAGATTCAGATCCACTACAGCCACATCGGGACGCCGCGCCCGCACCTCCGCCAGCGCAGCCTCACCGTCACCCACGCTCGCCACAACTTCAAACTCCTGGGTACTGGACAAAACCGCAGCTAGTCCGTCCCGGCGCAGGGCGTCCTCGTCAGCGAGCAGAACTGTTACTTTCGAGATTGATGGCATGGCCGTCCGGCGTTGCTAAGCTTCGTCACCGAGGTTTTCGATATCCCCACATTCTATCGCGAACAACGGGGCCTCGTGGCAAGACGCCAAATGAAGCCGGTCCCGCACGGGCTCGAAATGGAATATACTTGTGCTTTAGCCAAAGAAGCTCCATTTTCGGCCCTTTTGTTTTGTTGCTGCCAATGGTGCCGATGGTTCCGGCAGTGGTTGCGGGTCGGGCAACTGGGCAGCAACCGCGCCCGTCGACGCCTGCGGTTCGACGGGCGTTTGGAGTCTAACGGGAGTCGGATCTTGAACCAGATCGGCAGGAAGGGAAGTTGCGGGTTGTACTACTTGGATCGACGACGAAGGTACCGGCGATGGGACTGGATGCGGCTTTCGGTCGTTGGCGTCCCGTGCCACCATCAGCCGGTCCAACCCGGCCAACAGGCGCTCCATGCTCCGCTCGGTATGTTCGGCGGACTCCTTCAGTTCCGACATCACATTGGACTGCCTGGAAATTTCGTGCTCCAATCGCGAGATCCGGACAATCACACGTTTTTGCACACTTTCCACAAAGGCGTCAAGAGTATCCTTCTGCGCTTCCTCCACCACGGCCGTCAGCAACCCTTCGGCGGCGGCAACCTGCTTGCGGATCTCGTTGTTGATCCAACCCTCAAGTTCGCCGCGCATTCGCTCCCCGCGGCCACCCATTCGGTGAATTCCCGCCTCGGCAGCGGAAAGGCGGGTGCGGAGGGCGTCGGCGTCGGCCCGCTGTGCGTCCAAGCGTTGCTTCAGGTTGGACGCGGCAGCGGACCGGACAGGCACATCGGGGCGCACCGGCTGGTCAAAACGTGCCAAACGACTCTCGATCATGTCGAGCCGACTGGCCAACTTTTCCGCCACACGAGCATGTTCCGTCTTGTCGGCAGCCATCTAAACCTCGCTTCCACTCATTTGCCAAAGCTGTTCCGGACACGCGGCCCAAGGGGCCTTTGGGACACTGAAGCCACGCCCGTTGAGGGGCATTGGCTCGCCATCACTTCTTATAGAGTACAAACAAGACAGAGGCACCACTTGATACCCAGCACGGATCAGGTATATCTTAGAACCTCAGGAGAATCATGAAGCGCGGAGCAACGAACACATCGGATGCCCCTGGAACACAGGGTGTCCAGGTCACAATCAACCAGTTGAAGAAGTGCAACCATGCACAGAGCGAAGTCATAGGGGTGCTTGAGGATTACATTCGCACCTCAGCTGGAGTTGGAATCGTGGACGACGACGAGCTTTGCGGCTACGGTGCAGGCTACGTGCAGGAGATCGAATACCTCCAAACCCGACTCACGAAACTGGAAGGCCTTATCGATTCGTTTGAAAAATACGAGCGGATCGCTGCCTCCAGTCTTGGGCTTGGGATTTCGCTCTCGTAATAGGCTGACCACAGGCCAGCTCACCGGGGCTTCCTTTCGACAGCAAATCGGACAAGTTCGGCGATGCCGTCCACCCGCAGCTTTCGCATGATGCCCGCGCGATAAGTGTCGACCGTCTTCGGACTGATGTCGAGGAGCTTTGCCACGTCCCTTGGCCGGAGTCCATCCACCAAGTAGGCGTACACCTCATATTCGCGCTTGCTGAGTTTGGACAATGGATCAGTGGAACCAAATTTGGGCTGCTCCCCGAATTTCAAGAGCGGAGTAATGTATTGGCCACCGTCCTGAATATAGGAAATCGCATCGAATAGATAGCGGGCGGGACCGTCTTTTAGCACGTAACCGTCCGCTCCTGAACGCAGAACCTCGCGAATTATGTTTTCATCCCGACAAATGGAGAGGATGATTATCTTCGTAGGACAGTGGGCCGCCCGAACTTTGTGAAGCACATCCAAGCCTCCCAGCTTGGGCATGTTGAGGTCGAGAACAGCAAAATCAGGCACCTTCTCGAAGATCATTTCAAGGACTCTTTCACCATCCCCACACTCGCCAACGATGCTGATTTCCGGCCTCGACTTACAAAACGCAGCGATTCCCTCCCGTACGATTCCATGATCGTCCGCCAGAATTAATGTGATTGAAGCCGCCTCGTTCATGTTTTTCGGAGTCCTTGCCATTCCACAACTGGAAATAGAAACTCCATTGTAGTACCGCTCTGGCCTGTAAACACACGCAGATGTCCGTCAACATCGGCCACATTTTCACGAATCGCGCGGAGGCCCAATCCGCAACCATCCCCCGTTTGGCCCGAAATTCCAATCCCGTTGTCGGAGATGCGCAGGAGGATCGAACTGCCCTCCGACTCCAAAAGCAGATCCACCCGGGTAGCTTGGGAGTGCCGGAAGGCATTCGACAGACACTCCTGGGCGCAACGGTAGGCTGCAATCATTACGGTGTGGTCAGGTCGAACCGGCAAGAATTGTATCTCAATTTTCGACTCCGGGAACGCTGATTGCACCCCCATATCCGCAACCAGCCGCCGCAAAGCCTCCTCGAGTGTGAAAGCTTGCCAGTCCGGTGGGTGCAGCCGATGGGAAACCGCCAGGACCTGCGACAAGGCCTCCTCCGTGAGAGCGCGCAAACGGTTCAAGGTGGTACCTGCATGGACTGGCATCAGCGAGGCCAATTCATCGAGCAAGGCAAGGTTCATCTTGATGCCGGCAAGCGGCTGTCCAGCCCCGGCATGCAAATCCTTGGCGATCCTGGACCGCTCGCGTTCCACAGCCAATATCCGGGAACGGCTGGAGACTGGGACGGAACCCTTCCTCCGCCTGGCGCGCCCCTCCCAATCCTTGCCCATGGGTAAGCCGACCGCCAACGAGTCCACCAGCGACAACTTTTCGCCTCTCCTACTAACTCTATGGCTTGGGAGACGCGCACATTACGCGGGCGCCTAGGAATATTTCGCAGGGGCCATCGGAAAAATCCTAGGAGCCCTCAGACGACACTCGCCGGCCGCAAGCCGATTCCACCCCACCCAACCCGCGACCTGTCCGACTCCGGCCGATACAATAACGGCATGTCGATTTTGGTTAACGGCGAGTTCGTCGACGCCGAAGTGATCCGGCGCGAAGCCGCCATGGTGCGTCAAAAGCTGATCGAGGCCAATGTCGAGCCGGATCCACTTGCATTGGAAATGCGCGCTTTCGATTGGGGCAAGGAAAATGTGATCGAGCGCGTCCTCCTCCGCCAGGCCGCAATCGCGGAAGCCGAACCGATCTCCCAAGAGGAAATCGCATCCGCTTTGGAATCCGCGCCGCAAGGTATCGGGGCAACCGCCGAAGAGATTGAAATCCGCCTGCGTGTTGATCGACTCATCGCCAAAATCACCGCCCAAGTACCGGCCCCGTCCAAGAAGGACGTGACCACCTTCTACCAGCAAAACAAGCAGATGTTCCGCCATCCGGAACTCATCCGCGCCGCGCACATCGTGAAAAACGTGGACGAAAAAACGGACGAGGCGACCGCCCTTGCAGCGATCGAGGCAGCCCGCGCCGAACTGGAAAAAGGCCGGAGCTTCGCGGAAGTGGCCGACGAACATTCGGACTGCCCCGGCCGCGGTGGCGACTTGGGCTTCTTCCCGCGCGGCGAAATGGTCCCGGAATTCGAGGAGGTCGTCTTCGCACAGAAAACCGGCCAAAACGGCGCCATCTTCAGATCACCGTTCGGATTCCATATCGCGCGCGTCACCGAAAGAAAGCCGGAGGGCTTCGCTGACATGGCCGAGGTTCGTGGCCACATCGAGCAAGTCCTTCAATCCCAACGTGCCGAGAAAGCCCTTGAGGACTTTGTGGACGCCATGCGTGCCAAAGCCGACATTCGCAAGGCTGGAGCCCGGCCCGAGTGAAACCGGAATTCAAAGTCTTTGCCGACGCTGGACTCCCCCATCCCTGCTGCCTGCCCACCAAACGGCGCGCGGAACAGTTGACCCAGTCCAGGACCGCCTCTGCTGCGTTCACGCGCGTCAATACCGGCTCCACCCAAGGCATGGTCAAGCTGGACGGCGGTCGATTCCTGATGGGCACGGACTACCCGGACGGCTTCGCCAAGGACGGTGAAGGCCCCGTCCGCGAGGTGACACTCGACCCGTTCCATATAGACGCCACCCCCGTAACAAACTTGCAGTTCGCCGAATTCATCGCCAAAACCGCCTATAAAACAGAGGCCGAGCGTTATGGCTGGTCCTTCGTGTTCCAAGGGCACATCCCCAAGGACCGGTACAAGGAAATCGTCGACGTCACCGTACCAGGCGTAAATTGGTGGTGCAAGGTGGACGGGTCCGATTGGCGCCATCCCGAGGGTCCGGATTCGGGACTATCAAGGCGCGACAACACACCCGTGGTTCAAGTATCATGGTCGGACGCCGCCGAATATGCCCGCTGGGCCGGTAAGCGTCTTCCAACCGAGGCGGAGTGGGAGTATGCCGCCCGTGGCGGCTTCGAACAGCGGATCTTCCCGTGGGGCGATGAACTGACTCCCGGCGGCGTCCACATGTGCAACGTCTGGCAAGGGGACTTCCCCAATGCCGACACCGCCGACGACGGCTATTCCGCACCTTGCCCCGTCGACGCATTTCCCGCGAACGGGTACGGCCTGTATTCCGTCTCGGGCAACACGTGGGAGTGGTGCTCGGACTGGTTCCACCCGTCCTACCACTTGACTGCGACCCGCCACAACCCTGTCGGCCCCCTTTCGGGCCAGCAAAGGGCCATGCGCGGCGGGTCGTATCTCTGCCACCGATCCTACTGCAACCGGTACCGGGTAGCGGCCAGGACTTCGAACACGCCCGACAGCGCGACCACGAATCTCGGCTTTCGTTGCGTCCGCGATATCTAGGCCGTCTACACGGCCTCCGGTGTCATCTCCACAACTTCGGCGATGTCCGTGAACGGAATCCGAGCCCGGGTGTTTGCCTCCTCGACGGCTTCCTTTGACGCACCTTCAAAGTAGCAGTGCGTCTGGGAGGTCTCGGGAACAAAGAAACTCCTGATCCAACGGACCGACTCCCCTTCCTGCGTCATTTCGGCGCAGCAGGTCTTGGCGCGCACGCCGGCGCTCACCAAGGCGTCCGGCGTTATGCCGGGCAGGGTTCTGTTTACTACGAAAATGGCCATGTTTGTTTGTTCCTCTCTGATTGCGTTCTAGCTTTTCTCAACCTGAAGTGGTTCGAGAACCTTTTGCAGATCGTCGCGCCGGATGCGGATGGCCCGCTCCCCCGCAAGGCGCGCAGCGGGCAGTTTACCGGATCGGACATAGGCCCTCAGGGTCTGGACATGCAGCCCCAGCTCCTCGGCAGCCTCCTCCGGCGTCAAATATTCACGATTGGATACAACCGGAACCGGCCTTGCCGACGATTCATCCTCGTGCGCAGCTAGAATTGGCATCTGTGCCAAGGCCGCGCGCCATGAAGCGCTGTCGATACCATTGGTCCTCTTGAGTTCACCCATCAACCCGCCCTCCTCGCCGGAGAACGCCACCAACAAATGGGATACAAGAACATCGCTCGCGGCATCGGCCTTCGCGACCCGCGCAGCCAAATCCATCAACTCGACGACCCGCACTGAATACGAGACCTTGCGCCCCGGTGTGCCCGGCAAAGGTGGCGAGAGCCAATCAATTCCCAGCTTTTCAAGATCGAAGGTCCATGTTCCGACACTTGCCGTGCCGAACCGCGACACAACCCGCAACGCCGCAAGTAAGAGCTCGTCTGGACCGACTTCAGCCAAACGGCGATCCTTCGCAATTGCAATTGCCAGCGACGCGACTGCTTCGATTTCAGCCATACTATCTAAAACTATCTTAAACAACATCAACGGCACTGTCAATGCAATTCTCGGCCGCTCGCGTCCCCCCATCCGCTTGCATCCCCGCACAGCATTCGCTAATGTAGTTCCAGTACCCTGTCCGCCGGAACAATCACTTTTGGGCAAGTTTGAACAGCTCAACTACTACGAGGAACTTGGCATCGACCCCGGTGCCACGTCGGAACAGGTGCGCGATGCCTTCCGGGCTCTCGTGCGGCTGCTCCACCCGGACCACCACGCCGACGCCCAGATGAAGGCTCTCGCCGAGCGGCAGATGCGTAAGCTCAATATGGTTTACGGCATCCTTTCGGATCCCGAGAGACGCCGCCGATACGACGATTTCCTCGAAGAGGACCCAACCCCGACCATCGTCGTCAATCCGGCGTCCAATATTGATGTCCGACGACTGGCCATGAGGGCTGCCTGGATGGCCACGGCGTTTGCCACGGTTGGGATTCTGCTCTGGATGTCGTCGGACGGTCCGACACAGCGAACTTTACCGGAGGTTAAGACCGTGGAAGTGCGCCAATCCGCTCCGGACCCGGCCCCGCCGTCCGGAGCCTCCGCCATCGCCCTGCCGGAAGAGCTCGCCCGCCTCCGATCCGCATTGCGCGCCGCCAGAACGCAGCGCGATGCTGCGTTGGCAGAGGTAAATCGGTTGCTCGCGCACCAATCGGCGGACCGGAAAGGCTTTTCCATGCCAACCGCCGAGTCCGAGGCTGCGACCATGACGGAATTGCCGCGCTCGACCGGGAGACGGACCGTGGCTGCCAACCCGATGACTTTTGCGCCAATCCCCCCTGCTTCCACCGTGCTCCAGTTCCAAGGAACGTGGATCTACACCAGGCCAAAGGACACTGCGGACCGCGTGGGCGATCTCTACTCCCCGGAATTCATTGAAGCCATTATTTACTCGGCGGGCGACCGGCTGAAAGGGCAATATCGATCCCGCTACAGGGTCCTCGACCGGGCCATTTCGCCCGACGTTTATTTCCAATTCGAAGTCTCCGCCAAGGGACCAACCATCGTCGGCCCTTGGCTCGGACGGGGTGGAGCCAAAGGCGAACTCACACTGCGCCTTGCGGAGAAAAATTCACTCCAGATCGATTGGGAGGCCAGTGAGCTGGGTACCGCCCAGGGCTTGGTATCAGGCTCCGCAACATTGGCGAGACGCCGTGAACAGCGCGAGGACCAGCCCGTACAATGACACCATCCACCATGCATACCGAAACAACCGTCTACATCAACGGCAATAGCGGCAGAAACTTCGCTTGGAAGAGCGATAACGCCTATGTGCGGATCAGCGCCGAGGACTCCGGTGGAAAGTACAGCCTGATTGAGGATAACCTCACTACGGAATTCCACCTCCCGCGGCACATGCACCGGGAACACACGGAAACCTTCTACGTGATCAGCGGAAAAGTGGAGTTCAGGATGGACGACCGCACGCTCGTAATGACGACGGGCGATACCCTGAGAATCGCTCCGGGAGACCCGCACGAGGTCATTTGCATCGAGCCAGCCAAAATGCTGACCATGTACGAGCCCGCAGGGCTCGAAAAACTGTTCGCCGCCTACGCGGAGATGAGCCCCGAGGACATGTCGAAGCCCGAAAAATACCGGGAAATCGACCTGGCCTACGACAACATCATGCTCTAAGGTCGCCGGTCGGTCGAGCGGATCGGTCCAGGAACCAAATCATCGAGGGTGAAGCAATTTTTGAAGGGACGTCGGAAACCGGCTCGTTCCCATCCAAAACACGCACCAGCGCTGCAGCCTTGTCCTCACCGGTTGCCAGACACAGGGTGCTGACGGCGCGCTCCAAAACTCCCCGAAGCAATGTTACGCGGTGCTGGCCGAATTTTTCCACCCAAACCGACCCCGCAATCCCCGTTTGATCCGCAATCAGGGGCTCGCCGGGAAAAAGACTGGCGGTATGCGCGTCCGGGCCCATGCCGCGTTGCAGAACGTCGAATGACGGAAGCTCTCCCGGCACCAAACCCAGAACTCGTCGAATCTCCCCGGCATATGCCGCCGCAGCAGCATCCGGTGCCAATTCCACCGGCACCCGGTGCACCTGCGATGGGTCCAGACCGATCAAATCCAGCAGTGCCAGCTTCGTCAGGCGGAAATTGCTCTGCGAATCGGCAATCGGCACACACCGCTCATCCACCCAGAACAAATGGACGCCCCGCCAGTCAAAACCCTGCCGAGCCATCCATTCGAACATGATCCGGGGCGTCGACCCGCCGGATACGGCCAGCGTCGCAGTGCCCCGCCCTGCGCGCGCCGACTCCAACAAGGAGAAAATGGACGCACCGCAAGCTTCCGCCGCCTCCAGGGCGGTCTCAAAAACTCTGAGTTCCACGCTCATGCAGTGATGCGGTTCAGCGCCCTTTCAAATACCGGATCGTGAACCACGATGCCCAGTTCCGCGTTCAGCAAGTCCTCGGTGGAGGAATGCGAGAAGCTCGCCCGTTGGCCCAGATTTCCGATCATCACTTCAGCCCCGCCGTCGCACAGAGTCACGTGAAACTCGGTACCGACGCGAACCGCTGTGGGCTTCCCCGCCCCGGCCAATCCACCGCTTTTCAGACCAACGCGACTTCCGGGCAATGATGACGCGAGCCAAGCCTCCAGATAGCGTGCTTCCGGACCGGCTTCACGCCCTGAATACTCGATGGAAATCGACTCCGGACGCCGACCTTCCAGCAGCTGGGCCAAAAGTGACCGAATCTCGGTGATCCTCGTCCACGCCAGATCGCCGGTAACATGGCCGGATTCCAGCAGCCCGCCCAGCTCGCCGAATCCCGGCGCTCCGGGAAGGCTCGAATCCACAATGATCTTGTCCCCTAGCCGAAGAATCTTGCGCAGTGCCCCCGCGCGCACAATTCGTGCCGACCGGAGGAACATCAACCGCGGCAAATCCGGTACCGCCAACGGCCCCACAATCGCAGCCACATCCGGCAACCGGTCCATGGTGGCCGTGATCTCAATTTGCTCGCAGCAAATTTGGCTCCGATGTCCAAAGGGCATCCAACACTGCGCAAACACCCGTGCGTCCAGGAAATCGTCGCCCTCGCGCAGCCGCACCACCACCATTCGGCTCGGGTGCTCCCGCATCATGCTCGAAAGTGTTTCGCCCAGCGCGAGCGAGTCCTCCTCGTCGTCGACGAAGCTCATCAGCGTCATCGAGCAGGCACGGAGCACGCCGTCGCCCGACGGCTTTCCGTCTTCCCCCGGATTGGCCAGGGAGACCCAGATATCCTCCAACTGCTTCAGAATCTTGTCGGGCTTGATCGAACCGGTGGCCATTTACGGCTTCCTCCAGGTGTGGCCCCACCGTGCCAGCATCTCATCGGCCGCCGCCGGTCCCCAAGTCCCGGCGTCGTAATTCGGGAACGTGAATTTCTGGGTCGCCCAGTAGTCCAGGATTGGCTGGACCGCGCTCCAGCTTGCGTCCACCATGTCCTGCCTGGTATACAAGGTTGCATCGCCTGAAATCGCGTCCAAAAGCAGCGTCTCGTAGGCCGAGGGGGAGCGCTCCCCGAAACTCGACCCGTAATTGAAGTCCATCGAGACAGGACGCAACTGCATGCCGGACCCCGGCCTCTTCGACACGAACTTCAACGAAATGCCTTCCTCGGGCTGGATCCGCAAGATCAGCACGTTGGGCAGCGCCTCGGCACCCGCAGTCGCACGGCGGAACATCGCCAGCGGAGCAGTCTTGAACTGGATTGCGATCTCGCTCACCCTTTTCGGCATCGCCTTGCCCGTCCGAATGTAGAACGGAACCCCCGACCACCGCCAGTTGTCGATCAGGAAGGTCACGGCCGCGAAGGTATTCGTCTGGGAATCCGGGCTCACACCCTTTTCCGTCAGGAAACCCGGAACAAGTTCGCTGCCCGACCGCCCCGGCCCGTACTGCCCTGCGACGGCGTTGGCTGCAACTTGGTCGGGACGCATGATCCGGATGGACCTCAACAATTTGGCCCGCTCGTCCCGAACCGCGTCGGAGTGGAAATACGACGGCGGCTCCATCGCCACCGTCGCCATTACCTGCAGCAGGTGGTTCTGGATCATGTCGCGAAGCGCTCCGGCTTCCTGGTAATAAGCCCCGCGCCCCTCCACGCCAATCGATTCCGCGGCAGTAATCTGCACGTGGTCGATGTGCGTCCGATCCCAGAGCGGCTCGAAAATACCGTTGCCGAACCGGAATGCCATGATGTTCTGAACAGTTTCCTTGCCCAGGTAGTGGTCGATCCGGTAGATCTCGCTCTCGTTGAACACAGCCTGCAAACGCCGATTGAGGACGCCGGCACTTTCCAAGTCATGCCCGAACGGCTTCTCGATCACGATCCGACGCCAGCCCTCGCCCTTGTTGAGCCCCGCACCGCCCAATCCCTCGGCGATCTGCGCGTACTGGCTCGGCTGCGTCGAAAGATAGAAGAGGACGTTGCCCTCGGTCTTCCGGGACTCCGCCACTTCGGCAATATGCCCCGCAAGCGCGGTGTAGGACTCGGCATCGCCCACGTCGCCCGCAATATAGGTCAGCCCCTGGGCAAAAGACCGCCACAAATCCTCGTCGAACGGCGAGGCCTCCAGGAACGTCTTCACCGAATCGTGCATCCGGTCCCGGAACTCGTCGTTCGACATCGGTGTCCGCGACACGCCGATCACGGCAAACCCCGGTGCCAGACGCCCCTCGTACGCCAACCGGTACAGCGCTGGCATCAATTTTCGCTTCGTCAGGTCACCGTTGGCACCATAAATCACAACGGCGCACGGCGGGGCTTTGCGGTGGAATCGCAGCGGGTCTTGTAACGATATTTCCTGCGTCATCTGGCTCAATGTAGCAGATGCTTGCCGTGACAATTGGATTCCAAGACCGGTTGCCTACCGGAACGTCATCCCCGCGAAGCTCACCACACTCGCCGGATCGATATTCCACTGCTCATAGCGTTCCAGCTTCCCCCGCACTCCCGGCATCGCCCGCAGGAACGTGTACATCGGCGACGACCCGCACCAGTTCAAATCGTCGTGGTTTTCCCGAACCAGATCCCAAAACCCTTGCGCATCGCCCGCCGCAGCGCGGTCGATCCGCTGTTTGTCACGCACGCCGACCGTCCGCATCAAGCCCTCGTCGGCCACCGCGTCAAACTCCTCCTGGTACCGCCGGCCCCTGTGCGCCATATCGATCCCCAGCACCCACATCAGCTTGTCGCCCTCGCGGGCACCGATTTCCCCCAGTGTCCCCAGGAACCGGCGCACCCCCTCGTTGTCCTCCGGCATCCCGCCTTCATAGATCGAATGGGCGTACGGACCGCACAGGATCGGGAGGATCTTCACATCCGGTCCGAAAATCGACTGCAGGTACACCACTTGGAACTCGATCGAATGCTCCACCGCATGGCAGTAATCCTCGGTCTCCACCGCCATACCGGCCTTCGACGTCAGTTCCCGCACCAGCGCCTCGTCCGTCCGTGCCGCCCCCCAGGGTGTCACATAGGACTTCCGCGTCAACCCGAATTTTTCCGGCTGCCCGTAATGCGACGTCCCCAAAACCACGAACGTCTTCTCCTTGTACTCATCCCCCAGCAACCCGTACGCCGACCGGTAGGACTCATACCCGCCCATGGGACTCACATGCGGGGCAGCGATCGCGCGCAGGCCCGACGCGGTTTCGCCGAACTCGCCCAACCAGTGCCCCATCACCTGCGCAAGTTCCCCAACCTCCTCCGGGTACCCGGAACCGGCATGAGCGGGCAACCGGACGTCGGAGGCTCCAAATTCCTTGAGCTTTTCCTCCCGCATCCGGGCGAAGATCTCGTCCTCCAGGAATCCGGCGTTTGTAAGCGCCCCCACCAGCTGGTCCTCGATCTCTCCAACCCGGAAATCCCCCGTCGCCCGCACCAGCGCCTCGCGCAAATCCAAGCCAGTGGACTGGCCGTCGAAAAACTCAAGAAATGGCACCAACTGCGGGGGGATGATCAGGACGGAATCGGAAAACTGGAACGAATCCCGGATCAGCAGACCGGGCTGCTCCTCCACCGGGGACGGCATGAAATCCAAGTCGCGGCGCAGGGGCGCAAGGGTCGGCATTAGGTTCAGGATACCGTTTCCATGCCTCGGGGGCGCGCTTCCTAGCTATAATTGGGGCAAATGGCGACCGTGAATGTACAACTGACCGACCAGATGGAGGCTTTCGTCCAAAGCAGGATCGAGCTGGGTTACTACGGGGATGCCGCCGAGGTAGTGCGGGAGGGTCTCCGCCTGCTGGAGGAACGCGACCGGGATGACGATGAAAAGCTGGAGTGGCTGCGGGCGGCGGCCAAAGAGGGGTTCGACGAGTTGGACCGGGGCGAAGGGATCGCCTTCGAATCGATGGATGAAATGGCAGCCTACCTGGACCAGATTGCGTTGGAGGTCTCGGCGGAAGTGAAGGCGAAGCGTACTGCTGCCTGAGAATCCAGATTCGATGAAGGTCGTACTTGCGTCCCGCGCGGAAAAAGATTACCGCTCAATCCTGTTCGTGAGCGAAGACCGCTTCGGCGAAAAGGCGCGGCAGCGCTATGCCGCATTGATCGAGCAGAGTCTGCGCGACATCGAAGAGAACCCGGAGCGGTTCGGCTCCATGAAGAGGCCCGCGCTTCTCTCTGGCGGGGCTCGGACCTACCACATCTCATTCAGCCGCCGCAACGCCCCCAAACCCGGCGTGCAGGAACCCCGTCATTTTCTCCTCTACCGTCGGAAGCGCGATCTGAAACGGGGCCGTGACATCATCGAGGTCGCCCGCATCCTGCACGATTCGACCGATCTGGCCAGGCACCTGCCTCCGGATTACCGACAGAAGAACTGACATGCTGCGATTGACTGAAAAGGCATAGAATGTAGGGGAGTGCAGCGGACCCTAATTCTCATCGTCGCAATCCTGGCGCCTGCCAGCCACGCATACCCGCAGCAGCGCGGCACCACCGACCTCCAAACCACGCTCAAGCCCATCCTCGCCAAAAGCTGTGCCGGATGCCACAACCGGGCCATTCCCGCCGCCAATCTGGACCTCACCACTCCGCCCACCAGTCCCGCCATCCTCGGCAAGCTCCTCGACAAAATTTCCACCGGACGGATGCCGCCCCCCGGCTCCCCCGCCCAGCCCAAGGCCGACCGCGATGCCGCCACCGCCGCCCTCGAAAAGGTACTTGGTTTCGGCCAGCCCAACCCCGGCCGCGTCACAGCCCACCGCCTCAACAGGGTCGAGTACAACAACTCCATCCGCGAAATCACTGGCCTCGACCTCCACGCAGCGGACGAATTCCCGCTCGACGACGCCGGTTACGGCTTCGACAACATCGGCGACGTCCTCTCCGTCTCCCCCCTGTTGATGGAAAAGTACACGGCAGCCGCGCGCCGCATCGCCCGTGTCGCCGTCCAAGGTGAATCGGTGCCGCCGAAGCCTTCGAAACTCGTCCGATACCTCGGCAAGAAGCTCCAGGACGATCCGACCGCCAACGCCCTCCCCTTCTCCTACCGCGGCTCGCTCTGGGCGACCTACACCTTCCCGGTCGAGGCAGACTACGAATTCCGCATGCGCGTCGCCAACTACCGCCCTCGCGACCACTCCACCCCCCGCCAAAACGAGCTGATGAAGAAAAAATCGCTCACCGACGCGGAGAAAATCGAATTCACCGAACTCAACCGCATCGCCGACCCGCCCGTGAAGATGGTGATGACCGTGGACGGCAAACCAGTCTATTCGGAAATCGTCGAAGGCAACATCGACTACGTCTACGCCCATGGCGAATCCATAGCCCGCGTCCACCTGACCGCCGGAGAACACAGTTTCCGAGCTTCGTTCCCCGAATACGCCGACACCGATACCCCCCGCGACAACGTCAACACCGATCTACGTCGCAAGATCTTCGTGGACTACTTTGATGTCGTTGGTCCATTTAGAGACGGGCCTGTCGAAGCCAAGCCCGCGCCCCGCAATCCCCGCATCTTCATCTGCGCCGAGCGCACCCCCACCTGCTCCCGGCTCATCATCCAGAACCTCGCCCGCCACGCTTGGCGTCGCCCCCCCACCGGCCTCGAAACCGACGAACTGGCCAATCTCGCCACCTCCGTCCGCAAGGACTCCGAATCTTTCGACGACGGCATCCGCGCCGCCCTCCAGGCGATCCTGATGTCGCCGAATTTCCTCTTCCGCATCGAGCGCGAGCCGACGGGCCCCCTCACCCCACTGTCACTCGCCAGCCGCCTGTCATTCTTCCTTTGGAGCGCGCCACCGGATGACGAACTCCTGCGCGTCGCGGAGAGGGGCTCCCTCTTGAATCCCGGTGTCGTCCGCGAACAGATGGAGCGTATGCTCGCCAGCCCGAAAGCCGAGGCAATGATCGACAACTTCGCCGGCCAGTGGCTGGGACTCCGAATCCTCGACAAGCGCAAGCCCGACCCCGCGCATTTCCCCCTCGTGGACGACGAACTGCTCGAATACATGCGCCGCGAGTCCGAACTTTTCGCCCGAGCCGTCCTGCGTGAAAACCGCAGCATCACGGATTTTCTGGACGGCAAATTCGCATATCTCAACGGCCCGCTGGCGCGCTACTACGGCATCCGGGGCATCAACGGCGAGGACTTCCAGCGTGTCAACCTGACCGGCAACCAGCGCGGCGGCGTCCTCGGGCAGGGTGCGATTCTGGCACTTTCGTCCTACGCCACACGAACCTCGCCGGTTTTGCGCGGGAAATGGGTTCTCGAAAACATCCTGGGCACGCCACCACCCCCGCCGCCGCCAGACGTTCCGGCTCTCAAGGAAGACCATATCGGCACCGAGGCAACCCTCCGGCAGCGCTTGGAGCAGCACCGGGCCAAGCCCGAATGCGCCGTCTGCCACAACATGATGGACCCGATCGGTTTCGCCCTCGAACACTACGATGCCTCCGGCGCATGGCGCGACAAGGACGGCAATTTCCCCTTGGACGCCTCCGGCAAGCTCCCCGGCGGCAAGCCGTTCGATGGCCCTGCCGGACTCAAACAGGCCCTCCGCGAACAATCCGCCCCGTTCGTCCGCAACTTCACCGAGAAGATGCTGACCTACGCACTCGGGCGCGGCTTGGAACCATACGACCGTCCAACCGTGGACCACATTGTGGAGCGCCTTGCCGCCGACAACTACCGATTCAAGACCCTCATCACCGAAATCATCGACAGCAAGCCGTTCCGCGAGCGAAAAGCTGAGGATCCCCCCAATGCCCGCTAATACCCTCAACTCGAATCCTCCGTCGCTCGCAGTCTGTGTGGGGCGGCCTTTCCAGGCTGCAACCGGCTTTCCAGCCGGTTCCGCGCCGGAAGGCGCGTTGCTTGCACAGGCGACACCCCCACCAGCCACAATCCAAACTCGTACACCCAGGAGAACACCCAGATGAAAGCCCTGTCCCGCCGAGCCGTCCTGAGAGGAACCGGAACCGCCATCGCGCTGCCCTTCCTGGACGCCATGGTCCCGGTCTTCTCCGCCGGTGCCGCCAAATCCGCCTCCCCTTGCCGGATGGCCTTCATCTACGTCCCCAACGGCATCATGATGCCCGAATGGTTCCCCGCCGAAACCGCGTCGATGCGCCCGGACACGTCCATTCCCCTCCCCGCAACCCTTCCGCGCATCTCGTCCATCCTCAACCCCTACCGCGACGACATCCTCCTTCTCTCAGGCCTCAC
>CAITMP010000512.1 GCA_903893525.1 uncultured Acidobacteriia bacterium
GGTCGTGATCATCATCCGCAGGCCTTCTCCGCCTGGCTCGCCGGCGGCGGGGTCCGTGGTGGCGTGCAGTACGGCGCCACCGACGAACTGGGATTCCACGCCGCCGAGAACCGACGCTACGTCACCGACATCCACGCCACTGTCCTTCGCCAACTGGGTCTCGACTCGCACCGCCTCGAGGTGCCGGGTCGCAAGCGCCTGGAGCTCGATCACGGACAACCGATCCGTGAAATCTTGAGCTAGACCGTACGGTTGGCAGCCCGTTCCGCCGCCGCGAGGCTCCGAACCCGAGTCTTTCGAAACAAAAAGGGTCGCGATCCGAAGACCGCGACCCGTGTGACGGAGTCGTCTGGTGAGAGTCGATTCCTATGCGTCAAACTTACTGGGTGACTCGGTAGTACTTGGTGGCGCCGTTGACCGATTGCGTCACCGGGCTGGCTCCCGCTTCATCAGCCCAGGTCACCGGACCGGCAAGACTCGTCGTCGACTGCAACTTGCCCCCGTTGGTCCAGGTGAGCGTGAGTGAAGTCCCAGTCCGAGAGATCGACAATACCGGGGCTGCAGCCTGCGCCTGAATACCCAGCAACCAGTTGACGGAGGCGTCAAAGAGCTTCCATCCGGCATCCGTGGCGGATGCCGCCGTGTTGTCCTGGAAGAAGAAGAAGACACGTCGGGCCGGCATCACGAAGTCACCGAAACCTTTGTCTCCCTTCTCATAGTAGAACAGGCACTTTTGAGTCGCATCCGACGCCAACGTGGCGACGACATGCGCATTGACCGGTTGCGCCTGGGAGTAGGTCTCCGAGGTGCTGGTGGTCACCAGACCGGCAGGGAACCCGGCGGCCAACGGATGGGTCGGATCGACGATGTTGATCTGGGTCTGAGCCCCCGTTGTCCCTGGATTTGCGTTCGCCTCCTGGAAGGCGAAGGCATCCACATTCGAAGCCTCCCACTCCATCGCCGGAATCGCCAAGGTGCGGAACTTCCCAACCCCGTTCACCTCCACCGTACCGGATCCAAGGCTGGAGGATTGGACGATCAAATCACGTCCAAGCGCCGTGGAACCGTCGTCGGGAACGTCGGAGCCGCGTGCCAGGGCGACATCAAATCCGCGATCCAAAAGGTGCTGATTGACCGCCAGGTCACCGGCGAACGTCAACGGGCCGGGGTCGGCAGTGACAAAATACACCCCAAGTTGAAGGCCAACGTCCACAAGGCTGTTCGCTGCAATCGCGTTGCCGTGCAGATCCTTTACCCCGTTCACCGTCAACTGGTTCTTGGAACCCTTGGCAATGGATGTGGTGGTCAACTCCACCACAAGAGCGTTCGCGCTCAACTTGGCCGCACTGACCGTGACGCCATTGTTGATCTTGTAGTTGCCCACCGTCGTCGCCGTGGCGCTATCGACCGGTTCGGAAAAGCTTACCAGAACCTTGGTGTCGCTACCAAACGACCGCAGCGCCGAGACGATGGTCGGCGGAATCTTGTCCGCAATCACCGTAGCGGAGACCTCAACGCTCTGTGCCGTCTTTCCGCTCGGGGCACTCACGACTGCACGATACTTTCCGGAGTCGCTGGTTTTCACACC
>CAITMP010000513.1 GCA_903893525.1 uncultured Acidobacteriia bacterium
CATTCGCCACCGAGCCGGTCCATGAGCGGCTAGCCCTCGAAACAGCGGTGTTGCAGACTCTGGGTGCGGAGGCGATCCGGTATGCCCGTCGACACCGGCACGTCATTTCCTGAACTGCCAGATTTCGGCAACCTGCAGCGGGGCAATTTCTCCTATGTGCCCGTGGTGCCGGGCCGGTTGGAGTTCGCCATCGAAGTCCGGCGGCGGATTCTGGCCGACCGCCCGCAGGTCGTCGCCGTCGAACTGCCGGAAAACCTGGAGGGCGCGTACCGGAAGGCGCTGAAACGGCTACCGTCGATCTCCGTCATCTTCTACGGCGATGCCTTGAGCCGCGTGGGTGCATTCCACGACCAGGATGATGATTTCGACGGCGCCATCTACGTGCCCGTCGAACCAACTGATCCGTTCGTCGAGGCTATTAGGACGGCACTCGAAATTGGGGCCGAGGTGGTGTTCGCGGACCCCGATTCCACCGAGCGCCCACACATTCCCGGAACCTATCCCGACACCTACGCCCTTTCGGCCATCACCGCAGCGCAGTACGTGGAGGCCTACCGGCTGCAACCGCAGGCCCGAAGCCGCGAGATCGAGACCTTCGGCGAAGGTGTGGCGTGGAAACTGCAGGGTTCGGACCCGTTTGCGCGGGTGATGGTGGTGCTGTCGCTGAACATGCTGGATGCCGTCCTCGATGCCATGGAAATGCCGCAGTCGGAACCGGCGCGGCGTCGAAGGCAGGATCTGCGGCTGGTGAATCCACACCCGGATTGCCTGGGGGAGATCACCTCGGAGTATCCGTTTCTCCAGGAGCGGTACGAGGCGTGGCGCTCTGGTGCTGACCCTGCCCCCCTCGATCGTCGCCGCGTGCAATCGGAGTTGTTCCAGGAGGCCGGTGTCTCCTACCACCTCAACACCGGGGAAACTCTGCAGTTGTGGCAGCGGCGGCTGCTGACCCGCTACAGCCGCAGTTTGGCCACCGTGAACGGGGATTTGGCTCCGCAGTTGCACGAAATCGTGATCGCGGCGCGTTCCATCGTGGATGAAAACTTCGCTTGGGATGTGTGGGAAACGGCGTCGAAATATGGCGCGCAGGATACGACCGGACCCTTGGACACGGTCCATATTTCCGGCGACGAGGTCTGGCTCAACACACGCCGCATCCGGTTGCGCCGCCGTCTGCCCAGCATGAAGCGGCGAATGACCATCCCCGGCCTCAAGCCACGGAAGAAGGAGAAGAAGCCGGGCGAATGGGCCCCGAACAGCAACGGCGCCAGCATCTGCTCGTTCCCGCCGGAGGACCTGGTCATCGAAAATTTTGGCCGCTACCTGAAGAAGAAGGGCAAGGGGATGCTGAGCGAGGAGCGTGCCACCGTGGAACCGTTCACGTCCTCCATGCTCGACGGGATCGACCTGCGCGAAACCATGCGCAACTGGCACGAGGGCCCAAAACACGGGAAAAAGATCTTTGTCAGGAACGCCCAGAAGATCCACGGCGACGTCGGTTCCGTAATCGTAATCTTCGACGACGACCGCGACGGTCGTTACACCTACCAGACCACTTGGCTGGGAGAGCACCAGAACGAATCCGACATGGCGTTCTACTCGACCCCGCCGTTCGAGCACATGGTGGGGCCTGGCATCGGTCGCGCCGAGTACGGCGGCTTCCTGATGAGCCTTCCCGCGAGGCGTATGTACGATGTCTGGGCCGATCCCGACTACGAGATGGCCGAATCGAAGGCCGAGCGCCTGCTGCTGGCCGGGCTCGACTATTCGGTGGAAAAATACGTGGTCTACGCGGCTGCCAAACCGCCGAGATCGGTATTCCGGAACGTCGCCGCGAGATTTGGGCGGACGATCGTCTACGTGCCGATCGGCCAGTTATCCCCCGTGACGCTGAAAAAGCTGCGGGTGGTGCACGTCTTGGACGGCTACGAACGCCGCGACGGTGCCAAGGACTATATTTGGTAGCCAAGTCTTGAATCCACCGGGCCCGCTTCCTCGTCCAGTAGGAGAGCGGACCGCCAAATATGAAAAAGCCCTACATCGTCGACATTGACGACGACCTGTCCGTCCTGCGGGCCGTC
>CAITMP010000514.1 GCA_903893525.1 uncultured Acidobacteriia bacterium
CAAATCTTTTCGTGCCCATCCGGTTCCATATCCCCTTCCTCATCCTTGGTGGGGAGCAATACTCTTGGTGGGGAGCAGGCTTGGCAATCCGTGTCCGGAACCGGAATCAGTGAGCGGTCCGCAGTGCGCTCCGCACAGCCCGGACACGCCAATCGCCGTCGTTCAGTGTTGGTATCAACCAACCGCCTTCGTCGTTCTCATTCCAAGCGTAGATCAGGACCGCCTTTGCCGGACTAGATTCCGGATGCGCCCGAAGCCATTCCACGGCGCGTTGCAAATGTCGTGACAACTCCGCAGTCGTAGGTGGAGCATAAAACTTATCCATTCCGTCGTTGGGGTGTTGCCACGTCTCCCAGAACACGGGGCGCTCCACGCGCGGTCGACGATCCCAGCCCGTCATCACAATAGGAACAACTTCCGAGCCCGTGGCTCGACATTCGTCCCAGAAATGCTCCACCTCTTGCGCTAGTTGCGCGTAGGGGGCGTTCTTGCCGTCCCGCTGATACGCATATGCGCTAATTGCTTCAGCGTTGATCTTCCTACCCAATCGGGCGGCACGACTGCTGTCGAAGTCCAGAAGCACAATGTACGGTTCGGCACACTTTTTCCGCCGGGCCAGACCGCGCAGTCGATCCATTGCAGCCTCGACCTCCCGCACGCCCCAAGCGTTGCTGGCGGGGTCGGCGGTCAGGACGTAGATCAATGGTCGATCGTCCTCGACCCGTTGGTATTCGGAGCGTGTCATGAGTGACGCGACGCGCTCAAACTGCGCTGCTGCGGCTTCCTCTGTGATCCACTGCCCCTGCTCCAGGATCAGGCAGAACCGCATACCGCGTTTCTTGGTGCTGGCGAGGTAGTGGTCCAAGCCGTGATTCATAGCACTAACTCCGGAATAAAGCAGGAATGCCCAGTAGTCCAGCCGTGCCGCCCGCGCATAGCCTATCTCCCGATCCATGACGGCTTGACTGTCGCCGTCAATCCGGACTTGGTCCTTGCCGGGGACTTTGGCAAAAAACGGCAACCGCCCGTGCCATTTTTGGGGAGTCAAGCTTCTCTGGACCGTCTTGCCGACCTCACTGCGGTCTCCATGCCAGGCATCCCAGCGGATGGCTCCAGCGATGATCGTTTCACCTCGGTGGAGTGTGGCCCGCGGAACCTTCGGTTGAGCACTACAACTCAGAATGGCAACTGCGAGCAGTCCGCCAGCCCTCACCAGTTCGCGTGGGGGGAACATCGCCACTACATGTGCTCGATGATCGCGTTCAGCGTAGCGCTGGGCCGCATCGCCGCGGCACACTTCGCCTCATCGGGGAAATAATACCCCCCGATGTCCACTGGTTTGCCCTGCGCGGCCAACAACTCCTGCGTAATCTCACCCTCTGCTGCGGCCAGCGCATCCGCCAACGGAACGAAGCGCTGCTTCAGTTCCGCGTTCTGGTTCTGGGTGGCGAGCGCCTTTGCCCACGCCAGCGCCAGATAGTACGTGGAACCCCGGTTGTCGATCTCGTTCACCTTGGCCGACGGGTAGCGGGAGTCTTCGAGGTACTGGCCGATTGCCTCGTCCAGTGTTTTCGAAAGCAGGGCCGCGCTCGAGTTGCCGCTCTTTTCGGCCATCAGTTCCAGCGATGGAACCACGGCGCAATACTCGCCGAGCGAGTCCCAACGGAGATGGCCTTCCTTCACGAACTGCTGCACGTGTTTCGGGGCCGAACCGCCGGCACCGGTTTCCAGCATGGCACCGCCCTGGAGCAGGGGCACGATGGAGAGCATGCGGGCGCTTGTTCCGAGTTCAAGAATCGGGAACAGGTCGGTCAGGTAGTCGCGTAGGACGTTGCCGGTGACCGAGATGGTGTCCTCGCCACGGCGAATCCGGGAAAGCGAGAACTCCATCGCGTCCACCGGCGTCATGATGCTGATTTCCAGTCCCGAGAGGTCGTGCTCGGGCAAGTATGCGTTCACTTTTGCTATGATCTGCGCGTCGTGTGCTCGGTTTGCATCGAGCCAGAAAACTGCGGGCGTGCCAGCTGCACGCGCACGGGTCACGGCGAGCTTTACCCAGTCGCGGATGGCCTCGTCCTTCGTCTGGCAGGCGCGGAAAATGTCACCGGGCTCAACGACTTGTTCGAGAAGGGTGTTGCCTGTGGCATCCACAATTCGAATCGTGCCGTTGGCGGGAGCCGAAAACGTCTTGTCGTGCGAGCCGTATTCTTCGGCTTTCTGAGCCATGAGTCCCACATTGGAGACGCTGCCCATGGTGGCTGGATTGAACTGCCCGTGCAGTTTGCAATCGTCGATCACGGCCTGATAGATGGTGGCGTAGCAACGGTCCGGAATCATCGCCACGGTGTCCTGCAGCGCGTCGTTCTTGTCCCACATCTTGCCGCCGTCCCGTACGATGACCGGCATTGATGCGTCTACAATTACATCACTGGAAACATGGAGGTTGGTCTTGCCCGCCCGCGAATCGACCATCGCCAAGCCTGGACCCTTGTCGTAACAGGCTGCGATGTCCGCTTCGATCTCGGCCTTCTGCGCAGCCGGGAGTTGGTCGAGCTTGCGGAGAACGTCGGCCAAGCCGTTGTTGACGTTGCCGCCGATTTGCTGGATTGCCCCTGCATGCTTTTCGAGCGCATCGGCGAAATACACCGACACGCAGTGTCCGAACATGATCGGATCCGAGATCTTCATCATGGTGCACTTCAGATGGAGCGACAAGAGCGCGTTGTCCGCTTTGGCTTCGGCGATCTGCTCGGCGTAGAAGCTCCGCAATGCCGACACGTTCATCGCGGCGCAGTCGAGCACTTCGCCCGGCAGCAGCCGGACCTTTGCCTTTAGAACCTTCACGGTGCCGGAGGCGTCGACGAACTCGATGCGCACGTCGGTGGCCGTGGTGGCAGTGAAGGATTTCTCGCTGCCGTAGAAGTCCTTGTCACCCATATGGGCGACACGTGTCACCGAACCCGAAGCGGGCCAGCTCTTCATGCCCTTGTGCGGATGCTTCCGGGCGAATGCCTTCACCGATATCGAAGCGCGCCGGTCCGAATTGCCTTCGCGCAAAACCGGGTTCACCGCCGAGCCCAGAACAACGGCATACCGGGCCTGCACCGCGCGGTCCTCGTCGGTGGCCGGAGCCTCGGGGTAGTCGGGGATGTCGAAACCCTTGCCTTGGAGCTCCGCGATCGCTTCCCGGAGCTGTGGTACAGAGGCGCTGATGTTGGGAAGCTTGATGATGTTCGCGTCCGGGGTCTTCGCGAGGTTGCCGAGTCGGGTCAGCTCGTCGGGAATCTTCTGGTCGTCACGAAGCCGGTCCGGGAAGTTGGCGACTATGCGGCCAGCGAGCGAGATGTCGGCTGTTTCGATCTCCACTCCGGTCCCTTTGAAGTACGCCCGCAGGATGGGCAGCAGGGCGTAGGTCGCGAGCGCAGGAGCCTCGTCGGTCTTGGTCAACGTGAGCTTCATAGATTTGTTTGGCAGCGAGACCAGTGGCGGAAACTGTCTCAAACTGAATGCTTAGGATATCATGCCGAACCCGCTGAACCATGCGGCAAAGCATTGATTCTCTTGGTTGAACTGTCCCTCGGGCGCTCGAAATCGAGATGCCGCTGTTGTGTTGGGCAGCCAGTTTCCAGCGGCTGTTATAGTGTTAGCTCTGGTGCTGCATAGGACTGTTTTCCAACTCTTTCTTCTCTCGATTGTTTCCGCGTGCCTGAACGCGGCCCAGCTCCCTGCTTCCGATCCCGCGCCAGCGGGCATCGAGTCTCCGGCCAACGAATCTTTGGACCTCAGGGCTGATCCCTTGCCGCTATCGCCTGAGCGCTCCTTTTCCTCGGACATGCTGCGCGCGCAATTGAGATCCGTCCGACGTTACCAGATGTTCGCCGGATGCAAGGTGGCACCTTTGCCCGACCTATTGGACCCTGAGGTCCTCGCATTCGAAAGGAACGCGGAAACCGCGCCTGCCGATGTGGATGGTCTGAGGCCGGACGCGGCGCAGGCACTGGACACGCTGAAGCAAATGGTGACATCGCTGGGTGGGAGATTCGAACTGAAGTCGGCCTACCGCTCGACTGCTTATCAAGCCCATTTGCACGAGGTCTGGGTGAAGTGGGTGAAGCAGCTTCGCGGCAACAGGTCCAGCGGGTGCCGGGCGCTACGCGAGGAAGTGGGTGCGGAGTTCGCGAGGCATCAATTGATGGTGCGGCAGCAACCGGTCCCGGCTTCCGACCATGCGCTGGGCCTCGCGTTCGACGCTGCGGTCGCGATGCCGAGGGGCGCGCGCATGAATGGCAAGCGGGTCAGTTTGGACAAGCTCGCAGCCCTTGCCGGGATGCGGCGACCGAGCAGCCGCCGCGATCCAGTCCACTTCAAACTAGTTGTGGAACGCCCTGCCAGCGATTGATTGCCAGTCCCAAGTTAGGCCCCGGTGATTTCAGGTAGTGCTTCCTTGCCTGGAATCTTCATCGGGAGAATCCCGGCCGGTTGATCCCCGTCGATCTCAAGTACGTCGCGGAATGTTCCTTCAACCGCCCGCACCGCATTGCCCATTTCGTGCAACCAGTTGGCCCAAAACTGGTCGATGGACGGGACCTGTTTGCTGTGGCGGATCTCGCGCAGCACATCCTTGCGGAACGACGAGAGATTGAATCCGCGCAGCATGGCGGCCCCGATTTCGGTCATGTTGATCTTGTCGCTCAAATCAACGCAGAACAGATCCTTGCGGAACGTGTACTCGGCACCCTTCTTGCTGGTGGCCGATACAACCTCCTGGAACGTGAGTGCCCCCGAGAGGACCTTGGCACCATTGGTCACGTTGAGCAGTGTTGTAGCGCTTGTAGGGCTCTTGACGGCGATGGGGCCGCTGGCGTCATGGAGCCGGATCTGCGCGGGTCCGGAAATACCCAGCCAGAGGCCACTCGGCAGCTCCGTCATGGAAAAGAACTTCTTGACAATCGACTCCAGTTCCCTGTCTTCCAGTTTCTCTATCTCGCTGGACGCGAACCGAGCCGCTTCATCGGCGCGCTTCTGAAACTCGTTTTGAAACTCCGTCTTCTCATAAAGCCGATTGAGTATTTCGGCTGGCCAATTCGGACGGTCCGGATACGTCCAGGCAACAGGGAGAATCTCAAGGCCCAGTAGCCTGAGTCGGACCGTGATCTGGTAGATCAAATCCTTGTTGGTGTTCTCGATATAGACGAGTCCATCATTGAAGTCCAGCAGTACGGGAACTTGCTTGCGGACGGCGGCAGTTGCCCCGAGCGTATCCTGGTCCACGGTCTTCTTGTCGGCGGACTCCAGAAACTTATAGGGCCTGTCCAATGTGTTGTAACAGCGCTGTTCCTTGATGGAAGCAACGTCGCTGACGTCCTTCCATTCGTTTGCGACCGCCCACAAGCCATACCAAGGCATGCTGGAGTGAAGGCGGAATTGGGCCTCGGTAACCCCATAGCCGACACAATCCAGGATCTCCTGCGAAAGACTCAGGCTGGCACGCTCCTCCGGTTCCGTGGTTGCGTATTGGGCCAATTCCGGCTCGAACTGCAGACCAACCGGATGCTCGTCATCGAGACGGGGGCCGCTATAAGGGTTGATCCCCATGGTATCGAGGGTGGAACACCGCGTGATGGCCGATGCCGTCATCTGCGAAGCGGCAAGCATGAAAGCCCGATCCTCCAAGTTTGTTGCGAAGGTTTCGAGCGACTCTTTACCGAGCCCGAAGAGAGCCCACGTACCACGTCCAAACATGCGAGAGTCCTAAGCTTTCTTTATTGTGGGGAGATCGGTGCCGGAAGCGGGCAGCGCGGGGAGCGCGTCGATTGGACGCTTTCGTGCCTGCAACGGTTTTTAGGCGGTTGCCAATCTCCACCCTTTTTGTACCACGCACACCCGCGTGCCGCTGCCGTGAAACGCTCAAAATGGCACCAGGCGTAGGAATGGGTTAACATCTGGTGTGTCCAAGCCAAACGTGGCCAGCCAAAAATTTCACGCGATCCTCCCCCTGCTTCTTGCCCACGCGCTGCTTGCGGCCCCGGCAGCCCCTAAACCAGCCCCCAAGCTGGCCCGGGCCGTCATCATCCACCGCGACACCTACGGCGTGCCCCATATTTACGGCAAAACCGATGCCGCCGTTGTCTTCGGCATGATGTACGCCCAGGCCGAGGACAACTTCTGGCAGCTGGAGGACGACTACGTCCGCATCCTCGGGCGCGCCGCCGAACTCTACGGCCAGAAGTCCCTGCCCGGTGACATCGTCGTCCACGCCTACCAGGCCGTCGACCATGCCAGGCAACACTACCAATCCGCCGACCCCCAGCTCCGGGCCCTTTGCGACGCCTTCGCCGACGGTATCAACTACTACCTCGCCACCCATCCGGCCACCAAACCACGTCTTCTGGCCCACTTCGAACCTTGGTTTCTACTCGCCGTCGAACACCGTGGCCCCGTCGGTCGCGGCATCCAACGCTCCGAGCGCGACCTTGCTTTTCCCGCTCTCGCCGGAACCCCGCTCGAGGCCGCACTCCGTCTCCCCGGCGACCTGCCCGCGAATCCCGAAACCACAGACGAAGGCTCCAACATGTGGGCCGTCTCCGCCAAGCGCTCCGCCAGCGGCAATCCGCTCCTGCTGATCAACCCCCACATTGGCTTTTTCGGCTCCGGCCAGCGTTATGAAGCGCACCTCCACAGCGACGAGGGCGGCTCAAAGGTCGGTCTCGACGCCTCCGGTTTTGCGATCCTTGGCACGCCCTACATCCGCTCCGGCCACAACCCCGACATCGCCTGGAGCCACACAAACAACTACGCGAACACTTCGGACGTGTATCTCGAAACCTTCGACGACCCGTCCAATTCCCTCGCCTACCGCTATGGAACCGGTCACCGCATCGCCGTTGAATGGACCGAGGAGCTCAAAATCCGGTCCGACGCCGGCCTCAAATCGGTATCGGTGACCTTCCGGCGCACCCACCATGGCCCGGTCCTAGGTATGCGGAAGTCGACGGATGGCCGCACCATCGCTCTAACGGTCCGTGCTGCTGAGGCTGCCGGTGGTGCCATGGCGCAGCGTTGGGCAATGGCGAAATGCCGGAACCTGACCCAGTTCCAGTCCGCACTTTCGAAATTGGCGCTCACCGGCTCCAACACCATCTACGCCGATAGGGCTGGAAATATCTTCTACCTCCACGGCAACGCCATCCCGAAACGCTCCACCAAGTTCGACTGGTCCAGGCCCGTTGACGGCGCGGATCCCGAGACCGAATGGTCCGGCCTGCACCCACTCAAAGACCTTCCGCAGGTTCTGAATCCGAAAAGCGGCTACCTCCAGAACTGCAATTCCACGCCGTTTCTGACCTCAGACGGCCCTGACAATCCGAAACGCTCGGACTACCCCGCCTACATGGTGCCCGAACTCGACACCGCCCGCGCCAAGCGCTCCCGCGAGATCCTGTCCGGGACCCGCAAATTTACCTTCGACGAATGGGCCCGCGCCGCCATGGACACTACCTTCGGCCTTGCCGCCGACCGTCTCCCGGAACTGGACCGGGCCTATTCCGCCCTTCGTTCATCCGATCCCGCAAGGGCGCAGCGCATCTCCGAGCCTGTGGCCGAGCTCCTGAACTGGGACCACGTCGGTCGGGTCGATTCCGTTCCCGCCACACTGTTTATCGCCATGGAGCAGCATGCCATCACCCTCCGACGCGCAAATCCATCCGACCCCTACACACTGATAGCCGCTTTGGAGGAGTCCCAGGCTGAATTGCAACGGACCTTTGGCACCTGGCGCGTGCCGTGGGGGGACATCAACCGGATGCAGCGCGTCCACACCAGTGGTATCGATGAGCTCTTCAGCGACGACCGTCCCAGCTTTCCCGTACCCGGCGCTCCCAGTTTCGCCGGCGCTGTCTTCACCTTTGGATCCGACCCCGTGCCTGGGCAAAAACGCTGGTATGGCACCAAAGGCGATACCTACGTTGCCGTGGTGGAACTGGCCAAACGTCCACGCACCATGTCCCTGCTGGTATTCGGACAGTCCGCCGACCCCAAATCGCCCCACCATACCGACCAAGCCGACCTTTACGCCACACAGCGTTTCAAGCCAGCCTGGTTCGCGCTGGCAGAAATCAGGAAACATGCGGAAGTTTCCTACCACCCCGGTGGCCGACACTAGCCCGAATCGTGTATCTTGAATCATGTTGAACCGGCGTTCCTTCTTGCTTGCCACCACGGCACCCGCCATCCTGCCTGCCACCTTGGATGCCCAGAGGCCGCAGGCCTCGTCACCGGCCTTGGCCGTCCTTCCTCCGGCGATTGAAAAACTGAAAAACCGCCGCAGTGAGGCCAAACCAATTCCCCAGGCCGAGTTCGAGGCCCGTGTCGAGCGCGCCCGTGCCCTTCTCGCCGAGAGCAAACTCGATGCGGTCGTACTGGCGGGCGGCACCTCCCTGCGATATTTCACTGGCGTCCGTTGGGGCAACAGTGAGCGCCTCTTCGCTTGGGTCCTGCCCAAGAAGGGCACTCCTTTCTTTGTTTCGCCTGCTTTTGAAGAGGACCGGGCCCGGGAACAGGCCGGAGCGCAGGCCAAGATCCTGACTTGGCACGAGGACGAAAATCCGTTCTCCCTCATCGCAGCGGGCCTGAATGCCTCCACAGGCAAGGTAGGTATCGAGGAGAAGGTGGTGTTTTCGTTCTCCGATGGCATCGGCAAGTCCAACAAGGGGTTCGACATCACCAGCGCCGTACCTGTCGTATCCGCTTGCCGGGCCAGAAAGACACCGGCCGAGTTGGCGTTGATGCGTTTGGCAAACAATGTCACGCTCGATGCCTACAAGGCGGCTTGGGCCTCCGTTCACGACGGTATGACCAACCGCGACCTCTCCACCCTGATAATGGCAGCCATGGACCGCCAAGGTTTCCCCGGCGGCGTCAGTGTTCAGGTCGGCGAATGGGCTGCGTTGCCCCATGGGTCCGCCCGCCCGCAGGTGATCAAGGAAGGTTCGCTCGTCATGATGGATGACGGTTGTTCCGTCGAGGGCTACCAAGCCGATGTCACCCGCACCGTGGTCCTCGGCAAGCCGTCGGACAAGATGAACAAGGTGTTCGACATCGTCCTGAACGCCCAAAAAGCGGCTTTGGCAGCGGCGAAACCGGGGGCGCTGTGCGAGTCCGTCGATATTGCCGCCCGCAAGGTGGTCACGGCGGGCGGGTATGGTCCCGGCTACAAGTACTTCACCCACCGGCTCGGGCATGGCATCGGCATGGACGGCCACGAATGGCCCTACTTGGTCAATGGAAACAAGCTCCCGCTGGCTCCGGGAATGTCCTTCTCGGATGAGCCCGGCATCTACATCCCCGGTGAGTTCGGCGTCCGTTGCGAAGACATCATGGCCATCACCGACACCGGTGCCGAACTGATGACGCCAGCCGCGACCTCGCTCGAACAAATGTAGCCGACCACGGCTAGTCCACGTAGAATCGTTTGACCCGGGCACTGATTCCACACAGCACGTTGTAGGAAATGGTGCCCGCCGCTTTTGCGATTTGCTGTGCATCCAGCGAAACATCGCCCTCGGAGCCCAACAGCGTCACGTCGTCGCCCGGCACCAGATGCGCTGATTGCGTAACGTCGATGGTCGTCAAGTCCATCGATACCGTCCCCAGAATCGGTGCATAGCGTCCTCCGGCAATTACCTTGCCCTTGTTCGAAAGCCTGTGCGGTACCCCGTCCGCGTAGCCCGCCGCAATGACGCCGATCCTCATTGGCCCCGGTGCCACAAAAGACCCGCCGTAGCCAATCTTCGCCCCTGCCTGGACGTCCTTGACCGCCACGATCCGGGCCTTCCAGGTCAGCGCCGGTTCCACCCGGAATGTCGGGGCCGGCGCCGTTCCCCGGGTGGGCGACACGTACCCGTAGATCGCATGGCCGGGCCGGACCAGCGACATGCCCGGTTCCAAGCCCGCCTCCGCTCTCGGGTATGCAACCGCGTTTGTGCTGTCGAAATGCAGCACCGGTGGCCGGATGCCAAGTTCCGCCAAGTCCCGCACCATCGCGCCGAAAGCACGGATCTGGTCCGGCGTTTGGGACGAATGGAAATCGGTTGGCGACGCAAAATGCGACAACAAACCCTCGATCCTGATCCCCGGATGCTTGGCCGCCGTTTCCGCAATCTCACGGGCAGATGCCAGAGTGCCTAGCCGGTCCATCCCTGTATCGACTTTCAAGTGGACGTCCATCGCCTCGATGCACCGGCAACCGGCACCGCACCCGCCACCCGCCCCAAGGTCGAGCGCCGCAAAATCCTCCAGCGAGTGCACGACCGGAGTCAGCCGGTAGTCCCGCAGTGCCTCCCGCTCCCAAGGCATGATTCCCGCCATCACCAGGACCCTGCACAAGATGCCACCATGGCGCAACGCAATCCCTTCTTCCACCGAACTCACCGCCAACCACTCGGCACCTTCGGCGACCAGAACACGGGACACCTGTACGGCACCATGGCCGTAGGCATTCGCCTTCACCACACAGATTACGCCGGTTCCGGGTCGGACCGCATCGCGGACAGCTCTGTAGTTGGCGGCGATGCGCGACCGCGAGATCTCGACGTAACAGCGGGCTTGTTGGCTCAAGGCACTCCCATTATTGCAAGGGGGTCTCGCAAGCGGTACTGGGCTTCGGCCCTACTTCGAGCTTGCGGGCAGGACCCGCGCCCTGGGGGGCGGTGGAGCTGCCGCCGTTTGCTCCTCTTCAGCATCTTTGGGCACCGGATCTGGTTTTGCCTTCGAGATAGTTGGCCTCGGCAAAACCTGCGCCCTGGGAATAGGCTGTCCGGGCATCGCTTGTCCCGGTTTAGCCGTACTTGCAATCTCGTCGCCGTGCAAACGTGCCGCAGCCTTCGCCCTGGCTGCGTCGGAAACCTCTATCAGGTTATTCACTGCCACCGCGCCTGCAGCTCGGGCCATCCGTGTGGCGGTACCCTTGTGCTGGACCACGTTGGTCTTGCCTGAAAAGGTCACCACGCCGTCTTTCACCGAGACCGTGAAGTGCTCGTGCCCGGTCGCCACCATCTTGGACTTCGCCAGCTTGATCTTGATGGCCCGTTCCAGCTGGGAGTCGGAAACGGGACCTTTTCTTACAGTCCCCGCCTGGGGCACCGATGCCGCCTGTCCCGAACCCGCGTTGGCGGCGACCAGAAACAGGACAATCAAAAGCCTTGTCACGCTAATCCGAGATTAGGACCGGAGCGGTTGCCTTGTCGATACCCCGGCCCAAAAAAGTGGGGATACCTCCTGGCGGCTACCAGTCCAAGCGGTACACGTAACCAGCCCCGGTGCTCCCGCTCGGTTTCGCCCCCGGAGCAATTCCGGCATCGCACACGTACATCTTGCCTTGGTAAATGTCCATTCCGTGGGGGTCCGGCGTCTCGCCCTTTTCCAGTGTCACGACCTCCAGCACCCGACCGTCCGCAATATCCTGCTTCAGGAAGATGTAGTCGTTCGAATAGCCCACCCACATGCCGGGAGGATCCCAAGCCAGTCCGTGGGGCCGCGTCAGATGCAGCGGAAAGGTGTGGCGTACTTGGAACGTGTCCGGGTCCACTTGGGCGATCACCTTCCACTTGAAGCAGGTCATCCACAAGCTGCCTTCGGCGTACACCAATCCGTGGCACCCGCCGCCGTCGGGAACCTCAAAAACGCCAACTGTGCGCCCCAGTTCGGGATCGACCTTGACGATTCGGCCATCCTTGCGCTCGTCGGGCTTGGCCGCACGCATGACCGGTCCCCCGTTCGCCGCCATCCAAAGATAGCCGCCGCCGAACGCGATTCCACTGGTGTTGGATGCCTCGGTCGGGATCTTCTTCAAAACCTTGCCGGTCTTCCAGTCCAGAAGGTACGCCGTGTCGGAAACCTGCTCGCCGACCCAGAGCCCTTCCGGAGTGGCCTCCAAGGCGTTCGGATGTCCTTCGGGTGTCGCGAACAGTTTCACCGGTTTGGCCTTGTGCGTTGGAACCCGTCCGGCCGCGCTAAGCTGAGCCCCCAGAAGGGTTGCTCCAAGAAATCCTCTGCGATTCATCATGCCGTAGTCCAATCAGTGGGATACGAGCACTTTTATCACACGCTAGTTCTCAGCCCGTAGAAAGCGTCCCGTGTAGGACTCCTGAATAGCCTCGATTTCCTCCGGTGTGCCCTCGCCAACCACGCGGCCGCCGGCGGCACCACCTTCCGGTCCCATGTCGATCAGCCAGTCGGCCGCCCGGATCACATCCAAATTGTGTTCAATCACAAGCAGCGACCCGCCGTTGTCGATCAACCGCTCGAACGCCACCAACAGTTTGTTGATGTCGTCGAAGTGTAGCCCAGTCGTGGGTTCGTCGCAGATGAACAGCGTACCTACATTCGAGGCTTGGGCCAGGTGTGACGCCAGTTTGACGCGCTGGGCCTCGCCGCCGGAGAGTGTGGTTGCCGACTGCCCCAACCGGAGGTAGCCGAGTCCGACCTCGTCCAGCAGCTTCAGTTTCAGCACCAAACGGCCGGTGTCGTGGAAGAACCCGATCGCCTCCCGGATTGTCAAGCCCAGCACCTCGTGGATGTTGAGACCCTTGTACTTGATTTCGAGGATGCTGCTCTTGAACCGGGTTCCCCGGCACTCCTCGCAGGTGAGCTCGACGTCCGCCAGGAACTGCATTTCCACGGTGACCGTGCCGTCGCCTTGGCAGGTTTCGCAGCGCCCGCCGGGGACGTTGAACGAGAAATGGCCTGCGGAGTAGCCACGCTTCTCGGCTTCCCGTGTAGCGGAAAACAGGCCTCGGATGATGTCGAAAGCCTTGACGTAGGTCACTGGATTCGACCGTGGTGTCCGTCCGATTGGCGTTTGGTCGATCATGACGACATCGTGGATGCCGTCTGCACCCTCCACCCTCGCGCAGGTCATTCTCGGCCCGTCCGGCACGGCGGTCTCGTCGGACGATTCCTCCTCGACTCCGGCACCGGCCTGCAGGCGCGCTTGGAGCGAGCGGTAGATCACATCGTGGACCAAGGTCGATTTTCCGGAACCGGACACCCCGGTCACCACGACCAGCAACCCGAGGGGAATCGAAATATCGACGCCCTTCAAATTGTGCAGATACGCTCCAAAGAACTTGAGTGCCTTCCGGGGATCGGGTGTGCGTCGGTGCTTGCGGCGCACTACTTGGAGTTCGCCGCGGAGGTATTTGCCGGTGAGGGACTGGTTGGCCGGTCCGATCAGGCCCGCATAGTCGCCTTCAAAGATGATTCGCCCGCCGTGTTCTCCGGCACCGGGGCCAAGATCAATGATGTGGTCGGCGGCGCGCATCACATCGGGATCGTGCTCCACCACGATGATGGTGTTGCCGATGTCGCGGAGTTCAGCCAAAATCCTGAGGAGGCGGGCCGTGTCGCGGGGATGCAGCCCGATGGACGGCTCGTCGAGCACATAGCAGGCACCCACAAGCCGCGATCCGAGGCACGTCGCGAGCTGGATTCGTTGTGCCTCGCCGCCCGAAAGTGTCGCCGAAAGCCTGTCGAGGGTCAAATACTCCAGCCCCACGTCATTCAGAAACTTCAGGCGCTGCTGGATCTCGACGAGGATTTTCCCGGCGATCCCCGATTCCTCGGGTGTCAGCTCCAAGGTGTCGAAGAACTTGTGCGCTTCGGCTATGTTGAACCGCACGGCTTCAGCGATCGTCTTGCCTCCGACGCGGATGTTGAGCGCCTCCCTGCGGAGTCTGGACCCTTCGCACTCCGGGCATTTCGCGTAGCCGCGGTAACGGGCCAACATCACCCTTACATGGACCTTGTACTTCTTGGTTTCGAGGTAGGCGAAGAACTGGCGGACGCCGTCCACCTTCTTGTTGCCGATTTTGCCACCTTCGAGGACCAGCTTCAGTTCGTCCGCCGAGAGCTCCGAGAACGGTACGTCGAAGCGGACCTTGCTTCCAACCTGTTTCTTGAAATCGGCCAGCCATTCCACTCCGGCGGCGCGGGTCCAGGGATCGACAGCCCCCTCGTTGATGGAAAGTCCTCGGTTGGCGACGATCAGGTCGGGGGCGTAATCGATTACGTTGCCGAAACCCTGGCAGCGTGGGCAGGCACCGGCGGGGCTGTTGAAGCTGAACAGCACGGGCTCGGGCTCGCGGAATTCGATGTTGTCGTACTTGCAGATGAACCGTTCGCTGAATAGGATGCGCTCGCCGGAGCGGGCATCCTCGAAAACCACCTCGCCGGACTCCCGGTAGCAGGCTTCCACTGTATCGACGATCCGCTGGTGGAGGTTTTCAGTTATCGCGATCCGGTCTACGAGGATATCGACCGGGAGGTTCCAATCGATGTCGAGAAGGGACTCGGGGGTGGAGAATTCGAAAACGGTGGCGTTTTGGCGGAGGCGGGTGTATCCTTTGGCCCGCAAGTCGTTCAGAAGGTCCTTGGGGACCTCGCCGACGGTGTGTTTGACGGGGAATAGGACCAGGTACCGGGTGCCGACAGGCTGGGCCAGCATGGAAATGGCGACTTGGTCGACGGTATCCTTTTGGACTTGGCGACCGCACACAGGGCAGAACGTCCTGCCGGTGCGGGCCCAGAGGAGGCGCATGAAATCGTAGGTTTCGGTGGAAGTTGCCACGGTGGAACGGGGGTTCCGGGTGGTGTTCTTCTGGCGGATGGCGA
>CAITMP010000515.1 GCA_903893525.1 uncultured Acidobacteriia bacterium
GATTCACCGTGGCAGGAACTCTACCGCGCCCACGTCGGCCAACTGGACACCGGTGCCTGTTTCGACTTCGCCATTGGCTACAACAACCTGCGGGAAACCGTACCGCGCCACTCCCACTAAGGGGTTGGCGCGGTACGATTGAATGAGAGGATTCGACATGGCCACCAAAACCTTGATGACGGTCGAACAGTTTGCCGCTCTCGAGACCTTGGACACGGAAGACTACGAGCTTTTGGAAGGAGAGTTGATTCCGTTGTCGAGTGGAACGTTGCGGCACACTAACATCCGTGATTTGATTGCGTACCTATTGCGCGTTTACTTTCTCCGAAATCCAATCGGCAAAGCCTTTGCTGAACTCGATTGCAGATTGGCGGCTGGTACCGTCCGCAGGCCCGATGTCGCAGTGTTTGGGAATGACAACTTAAGTCTGATTGATCCCGACCGGATCCCGGTGCCCTTCGCCCCCGACATCGCCGTCGAAGTCCTTTCCCCGAATGAACGCGCCATGGATGTCAGGCGCAAGATTCGCAACTACCTCGACGCAGGTTCGAAGGAGGTTTGGGTCATCGACCACGCCAACGCCGAAGCGGCCGTGCACACCTTGGACGGTGTCCGGTACCTGCGAGGATCGGAACTGCTCTCCTCACCCGTTCTCCCCGGATTTGAAGTGGAAATCTCCACTCTCTTCGCTTGAAATCTATTTTGCGGTTCGCAGGTAATCAAACAAGACCTTCCGCGCCGCCCCGTCCAGCCATTCCGACAACGGTGGCGTCCCTGCATGCCCCTCTTCGACCTGCTGAACAGACCCCTCGCCCAGGCGTTCGGGGAACTCCGTAGCCGCATGGCACCGGGCGCACCAGGCCTTGAAATAACCCGGTCCCGCCGCCAAATCCGCTTGAGCCGGACGTTCCTTCATTGTCCGCAAATACGCCATCAAATCGTCCATCTCGGCGGGACGAAAGGAATACCGGAACGATGGCATCCCGTTGAACCCCTCCTGCACGATTTCCCGCACATTGTTATCGCTGACCCTGCTCCCGTTCCGGAGCGTAACCTTGCCGAACAGGCTGTCCAATTTCGGTGCCCGGCCGGAAACATGGCATCCGGAGCAGGACCGGAACAACTCCCGGCCCTTTTCAGGATCACCCGCAGCGAGAAGAATCATCAACAGGAATGGCACTACTGTGCGATCCGCGCCGTCTTGATGAAGTCCAAGTTGGGGAATTCCTTCTCCAGATAGGCATTCCCCTCGGTCTTCATGCGCGTCTGGTCGGGACGCTCCCCGTCGCCGGAATAGATCTGGTCCACCGTTTCCATCCCGCTCACCACCTTGCCCAAGGGCGCAAAGCCCATTGCGTCCAAACGGGCGTTGTCGCCATAGTTGATGAACATATGAGTGGTGCGGGTGTTCGGCCTGCTGGACGCCGCGAACGTGATGGTGCCACGCTCGTTGGTCGCCTTCACCTCGTCATCGGGAATATTTACGTCCCAGTCGGCCGCGACCTTGGGATCCGCCGCCGCTCCCCACTGCACCATGAAGCCGGGCACAACCCGGTAAAAGCGCGTCCCGTCGAAGTATTTCGACTTCACCAGGTTGTACAACCTGTCTGCACCATTCGGAGCCTGGTCCCGGTTGATCTCCACCACGAACGGGCCACGGGATGTGTCGAAATTGATCCGATAGGTAGCCGGTGCGGTTTCGCTTGCGGGGGCCTTGGCCTCGGGTGCTTTTTGGGCCGGGGAGGATGAGCAGGCGGACAACAACGCCGCCAGTGCGGGGATGAGGTGGATTTTCTTCATGGTCAACAACTCCATTCTAAATCGCCCTGAACTTCCCGCAGTCCTTGCGATATCATCTTCTTGATGAACCGCAGGAATTTCCTTTACAGCTCGGCCGCCGTTGCCGCCCCGTTTGCCATTGGCTCCGAAGCGCTCGCCGCCCCTCTTGTGGCCGACGACCTGAAGCTTTCCGTCGCCACGTACTCTTTCCGCTCCTTCCAGCGAGATCTCTGCATCAAGCTGGTCAAGCAGTTGGGCATCGAGTACGTCGACATTAAGGAATTCCACCTGCCCCAGACTGACTCCCCGGCTGCCATCGCCAATGGCCGCAAGGCTTTCGACAAGGCTGGCCTGAAGGTTGTCGGTGGCGGCAACGTTTCCCTCCAGGAACCGGACGAGGCTGGTCTCCGCAAGCACTTCGAGTACGCCAAGGCAGCTGGTTTCCCCATGATGATCTGTGCGCCGAACCACGAGAACCTCGGCATCATCGAGAAGCTCGCCAAGGAATTTGACATCAAGATCGCCATTCACAACCACGGCCCGGAGGACAAGCACTTTCCGTCGCCGCAGAACGTGCTCGAAGCGGTCAAGAACATGGACTCGCGCATGGGCCTTTGCATGGACATCGGCCACGCCACGCGCGCCGGTGCCGACATTGTTAAGACCGTCACGGACGCCGGTGCCCGCCTCTTCGAAATCCACGTCAAGGATTTGAAGGAACCCACAGGTAAGGCCCCCGGAATTGGCGCGTCCTTCGGCCAGGTTCCGGTCGGCGACGGGATCATTCCGATTGCGGCCTTGTTCAAGCAACTCAAGAAGTTGGGCTACCAAGGTGTCTGCTCGCTCGAATACGAAATCGACGCGGACGACCCCATGGTGGGCATGCAGAAATCGTTCGCCTACATGCGCGGCGTCCTCGCCGGTCTCCGCACGGCTTAGTCAAATCTGAATCCGGGCCGCCCGCGAAATCCGGGCGGCCCGATCCTGAATCAATCCGGCTGTTTCATTTGCCGCAATGTGGCGGCCAAGTCATGATGCCGGTCCAAAGACTCCAGCCCCATCAGCAGCAGCTGCCGTAGCGTGGACCGCAGGGGCTCGGGTGTTCCTTCGATCTGCGCCCCGAGAGCCGAAGGGTCCGGTGCCCGATTGTGCCAAGCCCAGCTCTGTCGACCGGAATATCCAAACGAGCGCACTGTTTGTTCGAACAGTGCAGTTCCCACAGCTAGGGCCTCGGTGTCGCGCATCCCGCTCCGGCGCAAAAGATCGATAGCTTGGTCGATCAGCGGCGTCAGAGCCGCAGTGCCGGCCAGAATCGCAGCCTCGAAGTACTTTTCAGTACCTGCCGGAATTTCAATCGGACGCATGCCCAGGTCCCGCACCACCCGCTGGGCCACGATCAAAGCGGCACCGGTCCCGTCTACCCGCAATCGTCCTGGCACTCCGCAATTCCTGACCAAGGCAACCGATGCCCCCCGGCCTGAGAACCACGCAGTTACCGATTCCGGCGGGTCGCAATCCAGAATCAGTACGGATTTCCCGGTCCACGAGATCTCAACCGTCTCCAACGCCTCGATTAGAGAGTCCATCTGGTCCGGTGGCGAATGGAACAGCACAAGCCGCACCGGATCCAAGGCCGCACACGACCTCGCCGCAACTCCCGTTCGCAATGTATTGGCAATTCGGCTGGCAACGCGGTAGGAAACGCCCACAACCGGGCCCAATCCGCCACCCTTTGCGGCGAGCTTTCCAGCAAGGCTGGCAGCGACTGCGCCCGCCCCAATCAGTCCATACTCAAGCTGGGATGCCAACTGCTGCAACTCCCTCCATTCGGAGCTGCTTTATTTTATCCCGAAGCTGCGCGGCCTTTTCGAATTCGAATTTGCGAGCCGCCGCGCGCATTTGCTCTTCCAGTTCCACAATGTATTTCGCCATCTGCTCGGGCGACATCTCGAATTCCGGCGGACCCGGGTCCATTTCCACCGTGACGTAGTCGCCCTCGGCAATCCGGACCAAATTCATGTCGATCGGCTTGATAATGGACTGCGGGATAATCCCGTGCTCCTTGTTGTAGGCCAGCTGCGTCACCCGTCGGCGGTTGGTCTCGTCGATGGCCTTCTTCATGCTGTCCGTCATCACGTCGGCATAAAGGATGGCGCGCCCCTCCAGATGCCGCGCGGCGCGGCCAATCGTCTGGATCAACGCCCCGGACGACCGCAGGAAGCCCTCCTTGTCCGCATCGAGGATCGCCACCAGCGAAACTTCCGGCAAATCAAGGCCTTCCCTCAACAGATTGATCCCGATCAGGACGTCGTGAACACCCTTCCGCAGGTCCCGCAGGATCTTGATCCGGTCAAGCGTGCTCACCTCCGAATGCAGGTAGTTGCATTTGACTCCGACCTCGGAATAGTATTCCGATAGATCCTCGGCCATGCGTTTGGTCAGTGTCGTCACCAGGACCCGTTGGTTGGCTGCGACCCGCAGCCGAATCTCGTGCAAGAGATCGTCCACCTGCCCGCGTACCGGGCGAATTTCTATGGGCGGATCCACCAAGCCCGTGGGACGGATGATTTGCTCCACAACCACACCCTCCGCCTTGGTCAGCTCATAGGGGCCCGGAGTTGCGGAGACATACACAACCTGGTTGACCCTGTGTTCAAACTCCTCGAAAGTCAGCGGACGGTTGTCCATGGCACTGGGCAGCCGGAAACCGTGCCGCACCAGGACCTCCTTGCGTGACCGGTCGCCGTGGTACATCCCGTGTAACTGAGGTATCGTCTGGTGGCTTTCGTCGATGAAAATCACGGCGTCGGCCGGCAGGTAGTCCAGCAGGGTTGGAGGCGCCTCCCCCGGCAAACGGCCCGAGAAGTGGCGCGAATAATTCTCAATCCCGTGGCAGTACCCGATCTCCTTCACCATCTCCAGATCGAACATCGTCCGCTGGTGCAGCCGCTGGGCCTCCAGAATCTTCCCCTGTGCCTCCAACTGCGGCCGCCACGTTTCCAATTCCGCCTTGATCGTCTCGACCGCCACTTCCTTGGTCAGGCGCGACATCACGTAGTGCGTCTTGGGATAGATGGGCAGCTTGTCATACGTCATCAGGACCGTGCCCAGCAGCGGGTCGATCTTGGAAAGCGATTCGATCTCGTCGCCCCACATCTCGATCCGGTACGCCGTTTCTTCATAGGTGGGAAAGATTTCGATCACATCGCCGCGCACCCGGAAGGCCCCGCGACGGAAATCGGTGTCGGTCCGGTCGTACAGCAATTCCACCAATCCGACGGTAATATCCTTCCGGGTGATCTGCTGGCCCTTGTGAAGCCGTATCACCATACCGTAATAGGACTCCGGTGATCCGATGCCGTAGATGCAGCTGACGCTGGCTACGATGATGCAATCGGGACGTTCGAAGAGCGACCTTGTTGCGGAAAGCCGGAGCCTGTCGAGTTCGTCGTTGACGGTCGATTCCTTTTCGATGTACACGTCGCTGGAGGCGATGTAGGCCTCGGGCTGGTAGTAGTCGTAATAGCTGACGAAATACTCGACGGCGTTATTCGGGAAGAACGTCTTAAACTCTTGATACAACTGGGCTGCCAGTGTTTTGTTGTGCGCCAAAATGAGTGCCGGGCGGCCCAAACGCTCAATCATTTTCGCCATCGTGAAGGTCTTGCCGGAGCCGGTGACACCCAGCAGCACCTGGTGCTTTTCTCCCTCCTCGACACCGCGGGAAAGTTCCGCGATTGCGTTCCGCTGGTCTCCCTGGGGGGTATAGCTGACGGCTACGTGGAAGGACATTTGTTGCTTCAATTATAGGGCCCGCGGCGCAATCGGAAGGGGTTCCATTACCAGGCGGGCCACCCCTGTCCATGACCAGGCCTATTTCACTTGGACAGTTTTGCCACTACTCTGGGTTTGTGAACGAAACGACCATGACAAGCAGTCGGAGGGACGCATCCCGGAGGAGCGTCTGGTCACGAATCGCCGCGGCACGGGTCGGAGGCACGGCCGCGGCGATATTGATCCTTGTCGGGCAGGCGCAGGCAACCGGTGTTTCAACACTAGGGGCCGCGACCGGATACAACGCGTTCATCTTCTCCAATTTCACGTCCTATGGCACGGATTCGGAGGGCAAGGTCGCTGTGGGGGGCAATTTCGCCCCCTCCAGCGGCGGATTCACGGTGGCCAGCACCCACAGCGCAGACAAGGCGGGGGCTTATGACCTTGTGGTCGGCGGCAATTACACCAACACGTATGTTTCGGTAGGGGGCGGCGATATTTTCGTCGGAGGCAATATGAACTGGAATACGCCGACCCTCCCCAACAACGCCTACGTCAACGGCAATGTTACGAATACCGGTTGGGGCTCAGTCGGCGGTACCATCTACTACGCTGGCAGCTATTCCTCCGTGGGGACCCTCAATGCCACCAAGGTGAAGACACCCACGGCGGCACCGATCGATTTTCTGGGTGCGCAAACCAGTTTGCAAAACCTGTCCTCGACGTTGGCATCGCAGACGGCCAATACGAC
>CAITMP010000516.1 GCA_903893525.1 uncultured Acidobacteriia bacterium
CCCGATCGCGGTGCTGACCAAGACGCTGTAGTCCTTGAGGCCCTCCCGCAGAACCTATTTCCGAGACTGATTTTCCAGCAAGCTCAACCGTTTCCATCCAGATGAAGAACCTCATGTCCCTGCGCACGTGCCGGCCTTTCCAGGCCGTGCTGTGCAGCCTGATCCTTGCCGGCCTTGGCCTGGCGCCCCGAGCGCTGGCGCAGGCCACCGCCAACCCGCCGGAGCGGATCAACTACCAAGGCTACCTGACCGACGCCACCGGCACCGCGCTGGGGGCCACGGCTCCCAAGAACTACGACTTGGTCTTCCGGATCTATGATGCCAGCACCGGAGGCACCAAGTTGTGGGTGGAGCAACAGACGGTGACGGTGGACAAGGGCAACTTCAGCGTCCTGCTGGGGGAAGGCGTGAACATCGCGGAGCCTCGGCCCAATCTTTCCACGGTTTTTGACAGCGCGACCGCCTCGGATCGGTACCTCGAGATCACCGTCAAGGGCATCACTGCGGGCGTCGACGCCACCCTGGCGCCTCGCTTGCGCCTGGCCCCGGCTCCGTACGCCTTCCTGGCAGCGAAGGCGACGACGGCGGTGACGGCGGTGACGGCGGGGAGTGCGACCAACGTGGACGGCGCCGGGATCATCACGGGCACGATCGCAGACGCGCGGTTGAGCGCCAACATCCCGAAGCTGGCCTCGGCCAATACCTTCACGGCGGCGCAGACCATCAACGGGACCCTGACCGCCACCACGCTGGGGGTGACGGGGGCCGCCACGGTGGGCACCACGCTGGGGGTGACGGGGGCCGCCACGGTGGGTACCACGCTCGGGGTGACAGGAGCCACCACCTTGACGGGCAACGCCACGGTGGGGGGCACGTTGGCGGTGACGGGCAACACCACGGTGGGCAACTCCACGGCAGGGGTCCTGAACGCACCTTACTCCGCCCTGGTGAACGTGCCGTATATCGTGTTGGAGGAAAATTTCGCGACTCCAGCGTCTACAGCCGTCCAGTCGGCGATGTTGGCCTCTATCGGAGGGCTCAACCTTCGGTCCTTCAACACCAAAGCGACGGACACCCACAACTTGTGTACCCTGACCACCGGCGTCACGATGCCCGGTGGCCGCGTAGCCACTCCCGTCACGGTCACCGGCAGCGAGTTCACCCTGAAGGCCGGAACCTACCGATGCCATGTCAACGTGCCTGCATATGCGGCGGAACAGACCAAGGCTCGTCTATATAATAAAACCGCCGGGGCTACTCTTATCAACGGAAATAATACCTACTCCGCTGCCTCTTCAAGTGCGCAGACCCAGTCCGTCATCGTGGGTCAGTTTACCCTTGGCGTGGATTCGGTCCTCCGCGTCGAGCATTTCATCAACTATACGAGGACGGATGGGCAGCGTATTGGCTCAACTTGGATGAATTTTGCACTGGAGTGGGATGCGAACGACCGGTCCGTGTTTGCCGTCGCCCAGTTCTGGAAGGTGCAGTGAGCTTGGAAGCCCCGGAAAAATCGTCCTCCTTGCCCCCTCTACACGTGAAACGGATCCTGTGCTTCCTGCTGTTGCCGGCCCTGCTGTGCGTCCCCGCCATGGGCCTCCAAGGGCAGACCCCGGCGCTTCCGCTGCAGTTGAACGCCTCCTACGACACCTGGAACTATGAGTCGAGGCGGGGCGTGCCGCTGTCGGCGGTCGTGGGCAACCCGGTCGGCTCCGACGGCCGCCTGGCGGTCGGGACCGGGTCCTATGGATCCGCCAACACGTATCCGACCGCCAAGCAGTTCCAGGGCGTGGCGGGGTTGGGCGGCGGGTTCGCCGTCGTGAACTCCAAGATGTCGGCGTTGAGCAACTCCGTCTACCTGATGGGGACCAACGCCTTTTCGTCGACGGTGGTGCAGCAGATGGGCCTGCCCTCCGCCTCGGTCAACTCGACCATCGTGATGGTGCTCCGTCGTTCCGCGGTGGGCGGTTCCTTCTTCGCCCGGGGCAGCACGCTGAATTTCGGCAGCGAGGTGCCTCCGCCGTCCACGGATGAGAACGGCCTGTCCCTGAGCGGGTCTCCCTTGGCCTATTGGGTCGCGAAACCGTACACCAACGTCCTCACGGCGGGCTACTACTGGAGCCCCAATGCCCAGAAGGTGTACGCCATCCAGAGCGGGCCCCTCCGCGTCCAATGGCTCACGCAGAGCTACACCACCACCAAACCGGCCAACTATGACGCCAACCCGGCCGCCTATGCGATTGTCGATGGCAACTACTTCAAGCTCTACACGGCGTCCTATGTGGTCTCGGGCTCGACGGTGAAGACGCCCCGCAAGATGTTCTGGAACCAGCAGACGTTCCAGCAGACGGGCAAGGCGGTCAGCGTCCCCGTGGGGCAGGTGGGGGCCATCAACATCGTCTACAACAACAACTTCCCGCAGACGGTGTCCGAGATGTACAAGGGCCCGGGGTACACGAGTCCGACGGCCGGCAGCACCAACCAGACGCTCCAGGAGTTGCGGACACTGTGGTACGATGCGGCCATTGGGACGATCAACGCCTACAACCAGGAGGGGCGGGTCTTCGTGGAGCTGCTCGGAGACCTCAATGCGGACGGGGCCACCCGGGCGCAGTTGGGCTTCGAGATCGTCGACGTCTACAAGGTGCCGTCACCCCAGGACGTGGTGGTGGACCTGGGAGACCCGCTCCTGCCGCCCTCTCCGGGGACGGACCTCATCTGGGAGCCGAGTCCGAGTCCGAACAGTTCGCTGTATCCCTTCACCCTCCTTCGGGACAGCGGCTCCGGCAAGCCCCCGACACTGTATGCCATCCAGGAGACGCAGAATCTGAACGACTACACGCTGTACTGGATGGAGACCGGGGTGGCGGGCCTGAAGTGGCCAGCGACCCTGGGTCGTTACCAGATGGTCTGGCCCAAGGACGTGACACGATACAGCCACTACGTGCGGCCCTTGGTGTCGACGGAGGCGGAGGCGAAATTGACGGCGGTGGCGCTGGCTACCACCAACGCGCCGACCATCGATTTCCAGGATGCCCTCGACCAACCGCGGGCGAAGCTCACGGAGGACTCGGGCTTCTACACGTTCCTGGACGTTGACCACCCGGCGCATCGGACCCTGCTGCACTACCTCTCGGGGGACAAGATCTACTTCGAGAGGGTCTTCTCCTGGCTGGATGTGAACCTCAAGTCTGGAGTCTATCCGGCGAACGATCCGGTCGTGAGCGACCTGACGGGCTGGAGTGCGACCACGCGGACGGTGACTTTTTCGGACCCGTTTACGGCGCCGCGGGTGGTGACCCAGGCGGTGAACGTCGGCGAGCGGATTGTGGCTCCCGCGGGGGAGTCGGGGGCCGCGGGTTCCTACTTGGCGGGGCATGTGCATCGGGCGGCTGGCACGTCGTACAATCCCACGGCGTACCAAGATCCGCTCACGGCGGGCTTCGAGGCGGCGAACGCGGGGTCGATCATCCCGGTCAATGCAATCCCCGGGGCGAACACCCTGGAGATCTGGTGGTTCCGATCGGGCAAGCTCAACGGGACCGAGGGCTTTGCGACGGTGAACTGGCCGTCGGTTTTGGGGCGCTACACGATCCAGTGGCCGACGAGCCCGGCGGAGATCGTGCTGGCGAGCAATCAGGGAAGCGCGACGCTGGAGGCGAGCCAGCAGGCGGTGCTCGCAAAGGGTTGGATCTACGCTCAGAACGACCCGGTGCAGGACGGGTACAACCCGAACGAGGAACACGCCATCATGAGCGGGGGGACCGCGTACGCGACCCGGGACGACCTGAACCTGCTGGGGACGACGATACCGGCGGTGCTGACCGGGACCGGGGCGACGTATTCGTCGGACCCGTTCGTGCTGGTGCAGTACCTGGCGACGGACGGTCGGCCGGCGATGAAGCCCTTCAAGGTGCTGCGGGAGAAGGCATCAGCGGGGTACGTGTTCGATTACGTGGCGACGGCGGGGCAACTGCTCCAGGCGCCGATGCCCTTGCCCCTGTTGACGTTGCCGGTGGAGGGCAGCGGCGACGCGGCGGTGAGCTACAACAGCGAGCCCAGCAGCACCAGTGGGGATCTGCCGGGCGGCTGGAACAGCTCGACCAGCCCGTCCGGGCCGTACGGACATTACCAGGGCTTCACGTATCGGGACCGGAATAAAGCGGACTGGGTCTACCGGGGCCCGCACGCGGGGTGGCCGGCGCTGGCCGTGGGGACCTATGCCACAACAACGCTGACCAACGGGGGCTTCAGTGCGTTCACGGCCGCCACGGCGGTGGTGGGGCAGCCGTATGTGCTGACAATCCATGGGTCGCGACCAGCGGAGAACCTGACGCTGAGCACGGCGGCCACGCTCCCGGCGGGCCTGTCCATCAGCGGCCTGACCCTCAGCGGCACGCCGACGGCGGCGACGGTCACCGCGGGGGTGTCGATCCCGCTGGTGGTCCAGGACAATTGGGACGGGAGCCAGGTGACGTTCACGCTGACGCTGAAGGTGGTGGCGAGCGGGACAGCAGTGACGCAGGGACCGTTGGTGATCACGAGCGTGAACCCGTACACGGGGACGACCACCTTGTTCAGCAACCGGCCGCCGGTGTTGGCGACGTCGCCGACGGCGGCGAACAGCTTCGCGATGCGGTACATGTACAGGACCTCGGCGGACTTCGCGTGGCCCGGGTTCGCGAGCCCGCCGGCGGAGGGGAGCATCGTGCCGTACCTGCGGGCGGGCAGTCCCGGCAGCTACACGGGCGGCACGGGCGGGAGCAAGACGGACACGGCGTTGAACATCGTGTACCGCCCGGTGTGGCCGGTGAAGGATGGGGGGCAGCCGTTGCCGACCATTCCCTATGGGCAGACCCTGGTGAAGCCGGTGGACGGGTTGCCCGGGATCGGGGACTGGAAGACGGCCCGGGTGCTCTACCAACAGTCGGTGGCGACCGACCTGACGACGGCCAAAGTCTCCGTGGTGCTGCACGACCCGACGCGGGCCAAGACGGCCAGCCTGATCACCTTCGGCCTGACGGCAGTGCCGGCGAGCGTGCGGACGGAGAGCTACCAGGGGAAGGTGTACTTCCCGAACCTGCCGCCGCACTTGGGCAAGCGGCTGTATTTCGATCCGAACGTGGGTAAGAAAGGGAGCCTGGTGCTGGTGGGCAAGTACCAGCAGGAGACCTTTGGGCAGAGCTACCTGCACCTGAATGTGCTGCGGGGCTCGGACCTGACGACGGCCCTGGGGTTGTGCCCGAGCAGCGACACGGTGAACAAGTCGAACTGGGACGCGGCGATCAACGGGTTGTCGACGGCGGTGAAGACGTTCGACGAGGACCCGGCGGTGCCCGGATCCTACGTGGTGAACCCGGCCAAGACGGTGAACGTGGGTGAGGAGGCCTTGGCAGAAGTGACCAGCGACAACGTGGCCGTGGACTCCTACGCGTTGAGCGCCACGGGCCCGGGCGGCGGGTACGTGACGTTGGTGGAAGCCGGAGGAAACCCCCACTTCACGCAACCGGGGGATCCGGTGGCGCTGCACGTGGTGAAGGTGGGGGGATCGCTGTATACCGGGGAGATCAAGGTGATCTCGGCGGAGAACCCGCTGAGCGAGTTCATGACCTTCCAGCATACGCCGGACCTGGCCGGGAAGTTCACGGAGTTTGATTACGAGTGGAAGATCGCGGCGCCGGTGGGCGGGTTCCCGCCGAGCGCGGACGACACCATGTCGCAGTACCAGTCGCTGACGGCGGTGGCGGCGGACCTGCCGCGGTACCTGATGGGCGGGGCGGGGGTGCGGGTGCTGAGCGACAACTACGTGACCCTGCGGTATCGGCCGAAGAACACGAGCCATCCGCTGTACAACACGTGGTCGGCGTGGACGCCGCCGCAGTTGGCGGAGGGTTGGATCAAGCGGGTGCTGGCGGGGATCAACCCGTTCAACCAGCGGACGAAGGACCTGTTCAACGCGCCGGTGAACACGGACTCGAGCATCCTGACCCAGGCGGGTCACCGGTGGGAGGGGGACGTGGCGCTGAACATCGACACCATCAACAGTTATGGACTGATCGAGATCTACGAGACGGTGCTGCGGCGCGGGAAGGCGCTCAGCATCGAGTCGGGATACAACTACGGGCCGGCCAACGACGCGTTGCTGCTGGCGGCGGGGTACCTGAACGACCTGTACATGATGACGGGCAACGAGGCGTGGGCCGACGCGGCGAACCCGACCATCGGGATCGGCACGGCGGACCGGACGTACGGGAGCGTGGCGACCTCGCTGTTCTCGTTCAAGGGCCAGGAGCCCACGTTGCTGGAGGAGGAGTTGGCGCTGTTGCGGGGCCGGGACGACTCGCTGCTGCCGGGGGTGCAGACGGCACCGGTGTACAACCGGCTGGTGTGGAACTACACGCGGGGCATAGACGCGGGTGAGGTGATCTATGCCTTGAACTACAACATCCTGGACCAGAACAAGGACGGGGTGGTGAACGCGGCGGACGCGGCGATCCTCTTCCCACAGGCGCACGGGGATGCGCTGGGACATTACCTGACGGCGCTGAAGGGGTACTACACGCTGTTGCTGAACCCGAACTTCGACTGGGTGCCGCGCCCGGAGGCGGTGAGCGTGCTGGGGCAGCCGGTGTCGGTGGATTACCAGGACGAGCGCAAGTTCGCGGCGGCGGCGGCCGGTGTGGGACGGGCCGGGCGGCAGGTGTTCGACCTGACGTGGCGCCGGGACTACCAGGCGGAGCACCGATCGGGCTGGAGCCACTTCCGGACGACGCAGGCCAACACGCAGCGGTCGTTCACGAGCTTGTCTGGGGCGACGGTGAACCCGGTGCGGTACTGGGGTGCGGACCACTGGGCGAGCCGTGCGGGTCAGGGCCAGTACGTGAACTGGCTGGTGGGCAACGCGATCCTGCCGGACCACGACCCGGACCCGACGCATGCGGGGAGCATCCAGCAGATCGACCGGACCACGGTGCCGGAGTTGCTGGAGTTGTCGACCCAGTTGACGGATCTGCAGGCGACGATGGACCTGGCAGAGGGGGGCATGACGCCGCTGGGGTTGCCGGCGAACGCGGTGGCGCTGGACCTTGACCCGAACGCGGTGGTGGGGAACGGGAACAGCACGCACTTCGAGCAGATCTACGGGCGGGCGAAGGTGGCGTTGAACAACGCGGTGGTGGCGTTCGACGACGCGAAGGGGGTGACCCAGCTGATGCGCTCAGAACAGGACTCGCTGCAGGACCTGAAGACGGCGCTGGACCAGCAGGAGTTGGCCTTCACGCACCAGTTGATCGAGCTCTACGGTTCGCCTTACGCGGACGACGTGGGCCCGGGGAAGACCTGGAAGCAGGGGTACACGGGCCCGGACTTGGTGCACTTCATGTATGCGGACATGCCGCAGTTGACCTTCCCGGGGCTGGGAACCAGTCCCACGTCTGCCCGCAGTTTCAAGATCGATACACAGCCTTTTGGGGTGGATTACGAGGCATCAGACCACAGTGACTTCAAGTTCTACCTCAAAGCATCTTCCGCGGACTACTTGGAGAACAGTCAGTACCTGACCTACACGCTGGACGGGTCGGGGGACTTGGTGAAGCCGGAAAGTTGGACAGGCCGACGGACGTCACCCGGGAAGCTGCAGGAGGCCATCGGTAGGATCCAGTTGGCGCGCAACGAGGCCTTGGGGGCTCTGGATGATGACGCGATCATGAAGCGGAAGCTGGACTTGTCCGCGGCGTTCTTCCAGTCCATGGAAGATGCCTACGACAGGAAACATGACTGGGACATCGAGAAGGCCTCCGTAAGTATCGCCATCAAAAACATCCTGTTCCTGAAGAAGACCTATTCGCAGTTCAAGGACAGCCAGAAGGATCTCGTCAAGGAAGCGGCGAATGCCATCGGAGAAACACTACCCCGGAGCATGATCGTTGGCGTCGCCAATGGTGGCGACATGCTGTCTGCCGCACGGGGGGCGGTTTTGGCTCAGGCGGTGGCTGCCCAGGCGACGCTCGACGCCACCGATTGGGTGAAGAGCTTCGTGGTTGGGGCCTTGACCAATGCTCGCGAGGCGTATTTGCAACTGAAGGATGTCATGGTTTATCAACCGTTGACGCACAGCATCGAGAGCCGTCAGGCGGTGGCGGATCTGGACTCGGCCTTGCAAGGCCTTCAGGCCCAGACGGTGACCATCAACCAGAAGTTGCAGGCATTGCATGACGCCTTGGAGAACTACCGCTCGTTGGTGGCCCAGGGGGACCGGCTCCAGGCAGAGCGGGAGGTGGCACGGCAGCGGTCGGCAGCCCTCATCCAGGGGTATCGGACGCGGGACGCGGCGTTCCGGGTGTTCCGGAACGAGAAGCTGGAGCGCTACAAGAGCTTGTTCGACCTGGCGGCGCGGTACAGCTTCTTGGCGGCGAAGGCCTATGACTACGAGACCGGCCTGTTGAACACGGCTGCCGGCCAGCGATTCGTCAACCGAATCATCAACTCCCGCGCCCTGGGCGTGGTGCAGAACGGCGAACCGCAGTACGCGGGGAGCAACACCGGGGACCCGGGGCTCTCGAGCGCGCTGGCGGAGATGAAGGCGGACTGGGACGTGCTGAAGGGCCGGTTGGGCTTCAACAACCCGGACGCCTACGGCACCACGGTGTCGCTGCGGACGGAGAAGTTCCGCATCCTGCCCACCACCAACGGGATCACCGATTGGCAGGACCTGCTCCAGCGGAACCGCAAGACGGATATCCTCACCGACCCGGACGTGGCCCGGAACTGCCTGCAGGTCGACCAATCCGGAGGCTTGGCCGTGCCGGGCATCGTGCTTGAGTTCAGCACCACCATCGCCAGGGGCTACAACCTCTTTGGTAATCCCGTGGCGAGCGGGGACAGCTACTTCAACCCTTCTGCCTTCGCGACCAAGATCTTCGCGGCTGGGGTGGCGCTGGAGGGCTATCATGGCATGGCGGAACCCGCCGCCAACGGAGGCGCCGGCGGCGTCTCGCCGTCCGATCCTGGCTCGTGGTACCTGGACCCGCTGGGATTGGCCAAGACCCCCTACGTGTATCTGATCCCGGTGGGTTCGGATTCGATGCGCAGCCCGCCGCTCGCCGATGCGAGCGAGATCCGGACGTGGGACGTGGCGGACGTGGCGGTGCCGCTGCCCTTCAACATCGGCGCGTCGACGGTGGCGAACGGTGGTTTCTCCACGGCCTCGAGCACGCTGAGCGACACGCTGTTTGCGGTGCGGAAGCACCAGGCGTTCCGCCCGGTGCCGAGCGCGAGCTACTTCAGCCCAAGCCTCTATGGCAACAACGGGACGCTGCAACGCAGCCAGTACACCAACAACCGCCTCATCGGCCGTTCCGCCTGGAACAGCCGCTGGAAGCTGGTGATCCCGGGCGACATGCTGCTGAACGATCCCAACGAGGGCCTGGACCGGTTCATCAAGACGGTGACCGACATCAAGCTGCATTTCGTGACCTATTCCTACTCGGGCAACTGAGTAGGCGTGTACGGACCTGACCTGACTCTTCCCATGAACGTGTTTTCTTGTCTCCGGAGCCGCCTGCGGTGGCTGCTGTTCGTCGTCGGCGTGGTGGCCCTGGTCGGCAGGGCCCCGGCGCGGGCGTTTCCTCCGGCGCCGTACCACCGTATCTACGGCTTGGTGCGGGATGAATATGGGCAACCGGTGGCGAACACCGGGGCGCGGATCGTGTTCACGGCCACGAACGGGGTGACCGTGACGGCGACGATCCAGCCGGGGCTGGCGCCGGGGGTGAACTACCAGGTGGACCTGCCGATGGACGCCGGGGTGACGTCGGACCGGTACAAGCCGACGGCGCTGAAGGCGACGGTGGCGTTCCGGATTCAGGTGCAGATCGGTGGGAACACCTACCTGCCAATGGAGATGGCGGGCGGGTACGCGCGGTTGGGTCAGCCGGCGACGAGCACGCGGATCGACCTGACGCTGGGGGTGGACGCGGACGGAGACGGGTTACCGGACGCGTGGCAGGACCTGCTGCGGACGATGCTGGGAGCGGGGACGAAGGTGGGTCCGAACGAGAGCGCGTTGGGGAACGGGGTGAGCAACCTGTCGATGTACGTGGCGGGGGTGTATGCGTTCGACCCGAGCGGCGGGTTCCAGTTGTCGATCCTGCCGCAGGAAGGGGGGCGTCGGGTGGTGGAGTTCGGGGCGGTGGGGCAGCACACGTACGAGTTGGAGTCGACTACGGACCTGATGTCCTGGACGGCGCAGCCCTTCACGGTGCCGGCGAATGGGCCGTCGGACGGGGTGCGGACGCAGTATTTCGCACCGGCGGGGAAGACGTTGCAGTTGGAGCCGCAGCACTCGGAGGCGGAGGCTTCCGTGCTGCACATCTACCGCGTGCGTGTGCGGTGAGTATGGCGTAGGGCAGGCGCTGTGGACCGGAAAGCGTTTGAATTCGATTCAATTGGTTATCCATGCATGTTTCCCATGAGTTCTCATCCTAAGTTGACCGGGGTCAAGTTCGGTGGTCTCGGCTACTGGGAACTTCGCTCTATAGGGGTGGCTTTGTTTGTCTTTGTTGGATTTCATTTCCAGGGCCTTCCATGACCCGCTTCACTATTTTTCTTGTTCTGGGGGTTGTCATGTCGGCCTTTGGAGTAGTGTGGGTCAGGTCACGACAGCCCGCTCTGGCAACCGCTGCACACCCGCCGCCGGAGGTACACATCACCAACCTGCTACGCGGTGCCTATGGCTGGGGGTGGGTTGGGCAGACGAATCTGTTTACCGGGTTGCTCATCGACACCTACGTGGACGGTGGGCTGAAGTCGCGGTCCAGCGTTTCCAACGGCCTGTTGCAGGGACTTTCCCAAGGGTGGCACACCAACGGCATGCTGCAGGTAGAAGAAACCTATAGGACTGGGGTTTCCCATGGGCTGCGGTCTAAGTGGTATCCCGATGGACACCTGCTCTCCGAGGCCCCAATCGAGGCCGGGCGTCTTCAGGGGGTGTTCCAGCGTTGGGACGCGCAGGGTTTGTTGATCGAGGAGATTGAGATGGGGAATGGCGAACCGGATGGGCTTGCACGTTCTTATCATTCGGACGGCTCAATCCATACCGAGGCGCGGATGCGGGCGGGGCAGGTAGTAAAAAAGCAATCGTGGGAACCCGGCGAAATAATCCAGCCGACCCTGGCCCCCCGTGCCGGCCGCCGGGCGGCGGGCCAAGCGACCGCAAGCCTGAAGTAGATAGGGACCTCCATGAGCAATTTTATATCCTTTGGCCGCGGGCTCGGCCCGATGGTTCGGCGCGCCTCGGTTGGGGTGGGTTGTTGCGTCGCTTACTCGCTTCTGATCCAGGGGGGGGCGCCGGGAGGGGCCGGTACCTTGTCCGGGTGGGGTAATAACAGCGCTGGGCAAGCGATGGTGTCTCCCGGCTTGGGATCGGTAACACGGGTGGCTGCCGGGGGTAATCATACGGTGGCCTTGCAGGCAAACGGCACCGTGATGGCCTGGGGTGACAACACGTCCGGCCAGGCGACGGTGCCGTCCGGTCTCACTGGGGTGATAGCGCTGGCGGCGGGTTTCCAGCATTCCGTGGCGCTTCGCAACACCGGGGCGGTGGTGGTCTGGGGATCCAACGCGGACCATCAGCAGGAGGTGCCGACGGGCCTTTCCGGGGTGACGGCGATCGCGGCGGGGGACTTCCATACGGCCGCCTTGCTGGGCAATGGCACCGTGGTGTCCTGGGGCTACAATGCCAACGGACAGACCAACGTGCCCAACGGGTTGACCGGTGTGACGGCCATTGCCGCCGGCGCGGCCCACACGCTGGCGATCAAGTTGGACGGGACGGTGACGGCTTGGGGTAATAACGGATCCGGACAATCGAAGGTCCCCACCAACCTGAAGTCCGTGGTGGCCATCGCCGCTGGCGGAAACCATTCCGTCGCCGTCCTGTCCGATGGTTCGGTGACGGCTTGGGGCAGCGACGCCTACGGCCAGTGCACCGTGCCGTCGGCGGCGACCCATGTGGTCGCGGTGGCCGCGGGAGGCTCCTACACACTCGCGCTCCGGCAGGATGGCAAGGTCGTTGCGTGGGGCGACACCGGCTTGGGACAGACAGCGGTGCCGGTGCTCGTCGGGGTCTCATCCATCACGGCCGGGTATGCCCATGCGCTGGCGGTGGTCCGGGATCCCCAACAGCCATTCATCACGGGCTATCCACAGAGTCAGGTCGTGAATTTCGGGGCCGATGTGCGCTTCTCGGTGGTGGCCACCGGGAACGCCACCCTGTCCTATCAGTGGAAGGCGAACGGGGTTTCGATCGTCGGCGCCACCGGGGCCGAGTTGGTCGTCCCGGAGGTGCTTGCCGGGCAGACCGCGGACTACACCGTGGTGGTGTCGAATGGCGCCGGCAGCGCCATCAGTCAGCCTGCGCGTCTCTCGGTGATCGGCCCGGTGGTGGTCTGGGGGGGCAACCAGTCCGGACAGATCACGGTGCCGGGCGACCTATCCGGCGTGACGGCGGTCGCGGGCGGGGGGTATCACTCGGTGGCCCTGCTGTCGAACGGGACGGTCCGAGCCTGGGGTGACAATTCGGCCGGCCAAGCCACGGTGCCGGTGGGCCTGACCGGTGTCGCAGCCGTCCAGGCCGGCTTCCTGCACACGGTGGCCCTGCTTTCGAATGGGACGGTACAGGCTTGGGGCGAGAATGGCGACGGTCAGTCAACTGTACCGTCCGACTTGACCGGCGTGGTGGCTGTGGCCGCGGGAGATTACCATACCATCGCCGTGCGCAATGACGGCACGGTCAGGACGTGGGGCTACAACGAAACTGGGCAGACCACCGTGCCAGACGGCCTCAGCTTCGTGGTGGCAGCGGCGGCCGGCTACGCGCATACCGTAGTGGTTCAAAAAGACGGCACCGTGCGGGCGTGGGGCGATAATTCCTATGGCCAGACCAACGTCCCAGCCGGCCTGACTGGGGTGGCGGCCGTGGCGGCGGGCGACTATCACACGGTGGCCTTGAGGAATGACGGTACGGTGGTCGCTTGGGGGGGGAATAACGTCGGGCAGACGACGGTTCCGCCAGGCCTGCGCAGGGTCGTGGCCATAGCCGTCGGTGGATCCCAGACGATCGCCCGGAAGGAAGATGGGACTCTGGTCGTGTGGGGTGACAACAGCTACGGACAGGCCAATCTGCCCGTCGGACTGGGCCGGGTGGTATCTGTCGGGGCAGGGCAAACGCATTTGGTGGCGTTGGTCATCGATGACCGTGTCCCGTCCATTACGGCGCAACCCGTCAACACGACGGTCGTAGCGGGGTTCGACGCGGTACTGCGGGTGACCGCCGCTGGCAAGACGCCCTTGACCTATCAATGGTACCGGGACGGTGCGGCCGTCGCTGGTGCGCAGGGGGCAGAGTTGGCGCTGGTCAACGCCTCGGCGTCGGTGGCCGGCAGTTACTCGGTGACGGTGTCCAGCGCCTACGGCAGCGCGACCAGCCGGTCGGCCGCGCTGGCGGTGACCGATCCGCTTCAGGTGGTGGTGTGGGGGGATGCCACCTACGGCCAGCAGTCCGTGCCCAGCAACCTGGGCCTGATCTCGTCCGTCGTCGCCGGGGCGGACCACACGGCGGCGTTGCGGTTGGACGGCACGGTGGTGGCGTGGGGCCGCAACGATCTGGGTCAGACAGACGTACCTGCCGACCTAGGCGTGGTGACGGGTCTGGCGCTGGGCTATGAACATACCGTGGCGCTGCACTCGGATGGTACCGTCCGGGCCTGGGGTTCCTCCCGCCTGGGACAGGCTACGGTGCCGGGAAGCCTGACCGCCGTCTCCCGCGTGGCTGCCGGCAACTACCACACCGTCGCCCTCAAGTCGAACGGAACGGTGGTGGTTTGGGGCGACAACAGCCGGGGGCAGACAACGGTGCCGTCGGCCGCCGCCAGCGGGGTGGTGGCGATCGCGGCTGGGGGGGACCATACCCTGGCGTTGCTGTCGAATGGAACAGTGGTGGCCTGGGGCGAAAACTCGAGCGGGCAGACCACGGTTCCCTATGGGTTGGCCGGGGTGGTGGGCATCGCGGCTGGACAGGGGCACTCCGTGGCCTTGCTGGCGAATGGTACGGTGGTGGCGTGGGGGCGGGCGGTCGAGGGGCAGGTCGCCGTACCTGCCTCGCTCTCCGGCATCACGGCGGTGGCGGCAGGTGCCTACCACACGATGGCGCTCCGCGCGGACAGTACGGTCGTAGCGTGGGGCGACTCGACGCGCGGACAGGCCGACGTGCCGTCGGGCCTTACCAACGTAGTTGGGATCTCCGCAGGATTCTACCACTCGGCGGCCCGGTTGCGGGACGTGCGTCAGCCGTTCATCGCGACGCAACCCCAGGACACCCGGGTCTTCCCCGGAACTACCGCCTCGTTGTCCGTCAGCGCCACCGGCAACGGTACGCTGTCCTACCAGTGGCGTCGGGACGGGGTAAACATCTCCGAAGCCACGGGGCCGACCTTGGAGCTGCCGGGCCCCGCCTCCGCCGACCCCGGCGCCTACACGGTAGTCATCAGCAACGCCTACAGCAGTGTGACCAGCCGGGAGACGCGTTTGAACGTCACCCCGCCGGGCTCCGTGCTGGTCTGGAACTACAATCCCCATGGGCAGACCACGGTGCCAGCCGGTCTGAGTGCGGTGAACGCCTTGGCGGTCGGCGGGGATCACGTGCTGGCCCTCAAGTCGGATGGAACAGTCTGGGCTTGGGGGCGGAACGATTACGGGCAGGCGACGGTGCCAGGGGCCTTGGCTTCGGTCCGTTCAATTGCGGCTGGCTTTGATCATAGCCTGGCGCTCAAGACCGACGGGACCGTCGTGGCGTGGGGGCAAAATCTAGATGGCCAGACCACTGTGCCGGCGGGACTAGACGGGGTTGTCGGCCTCGCTGCCGGCTATTTTCATTCCGTGGCCGTGCGCGGGGATGGGTCTGTCGTGGCATGGGGCTACTCTGGGCAGGGCCAGACCACAGTTCCTCCAAGCTTGGGAACAGTCGTGGCCGTGGCTGCGGGCGAGGGACACACGCTAGCCTTGCGGGCGGAGGGCACGGTGGTGGCTTGGGGGGACAATCGACAGAAACAAGCAACGGTACCCGCCGGCCTGACGGGGGTCGTAGCCATTGCCGCGGGAGAGTTCCACTCCCTGGCCCTGAGGAACGATGGAACCGTGATCACTTGGGGGAGCAACGCGCGGGGGCAGTGCAACGTGCCGGATGGCTTGGCCGGGGTGACGGCGATCGCAGCGGGTGGTCTCCACTCGGTGGCCTTGACCTCGGGGGGGCGGGTGGTGGTCTGGGGTGACAAGACCTATGGGCAGACCGAAGTTCCCTCAGGACTCATCGAGGTCTCGGCGATCGCGGCGGGTTATTCGGACGTTGCGGTCACGCTGGGGGCGGCCTATGGGCCAAAGATTACGACCGTGCCGACCGCGGCGGTGATCACCTACGGGCAGCCCTTGGCTTCGGTGAAGCTCAGCGGGGGCGTGGTAAGTACTGCGGGAGCATTTGCCTTCACGGACCCGACCTTGGTGCCGGGGGCCGGTATCGCCCCATACGAGGTGACGTTCACTCCAGCGGATCTGGGACGCTACTTGAAGACCACCACGAGCGTGGTAGTGACGGTAAACAAGGCGATGGCGACGGTGACGCTGAATTCCTTGAACCAGACTTATAATGGAACCCCTCGGTGGGTGACTGGGGGGACTCTGCCTGCAGAGCTGCAGGTGGTCTTCGGCTATGATGGAAGCCCGACGCCGCCAATTAACGCTGGGAGTTACCAGGTGGTAGGCACCGTTGACAGCCTGAACTATCAAGGGGCTGTGACGGGGACGTTGGTGATTGATAAGGCTCCCGTAGAAATTGACACCGCACCAACGGCGGGCTCGATCCCTCAGGGCGCTTCGCTGGCGGCAGTGATTCTGAGCGGTGGGCAGGGGTCTCCCGACGGCGGGCGGTTTGACTTCACATCGCCGTCGACAGTTCCGGACATGGGTACGTCGGCCCAGGAGGTAACCTACACGCCGCCGGATCCGCTGAATTTCCTGACAGCGACGGCCAACGTTGATGTGACCGTCATCGAGTCGACGGGCTCGGTCACCCTCGCGGGTCTTAGCCAAATCTACACGGGAGAGGAGCGGTTGGTGACGGCAACCAGCGAGCCACCTGGACTGCAGGTGGTGATCACCTATAACGGGCGGCTAACTCCCCCCAAAAATGCGGGCTCTTATAACGTGGTTGGCAAGATCGACGATCTGGAGATAGTTGGTGCGGCTAGTGCAACACTGGTGGTTACGAAGGCGAAGACGGAGATTTCTGCGGCACCGGCGGCGACGGGACTCACCTATGGCCAGACCCTGGCGAATTCGAGTTTAAGTGGCGGGCTGGCGAGCGTCCCAGGGACGTTTGCTTTCACCACGCCGAGCACACGGCCCAACGTGGGGGGACCGGCACAGTCGGTCACCTTTACGCCGACGGACTCGGTAAATTATTCGTCGGCGACGACGACGGTGGCGGTGACGGTACAGACCAAGCCGCTGACCCTCAGCGGTGCAATGGTCGCGAACAAACCCTACGATGGGACCACCGCGGCAACGGTGACTGGCGGGAGCCTGGTGGGGGTGTTGACGGGTGACACGGTCACGCTGGGGGGAACGCCGAGCGGGACCTTTGCCTCGGCGACAGTGGGGACGGAGATTTGGGTGACAGTGAGCGGCTACACGCTGGGCGGCGCACAGTCGGCCAACTACAGCTTGACGCAGCCCACGGGACTGACGGCGAATATCACCCAGCCGGCACCGACGATCAACATCCGGCCAGTGGCGACGGTGCTCCCCTACGGCCACACCCTGGCGGATTCGAGTTTAAGTGGCGGGGTGGCCAGTGTCGCCGGGACGTTTGCTTTCACCACGCCGGGCATCCGGCCCAACGTGGGGGGGGCGGTACAGTCGGTCACCTTTACGCCGACGGACTTGGTAAATTATTCGCCGACGACGACGACGGTGGCGGTGACGGTACAGGCCGCGCCGCTGACGATCAGCGGCGCGGTGGCGGCGAACAAGGTCTACGACTGGACCTCCACTGCGATGGTGAGTGGTGGAAGTTTGATGGGCGTGCTGGCGGAGGACATGGTGACGCTGGTCGGAACGCCGAGCGGCACCTTTGCCTCGGCGACGGTGGGGTCGGGCATTGCGGTGACGGTCAGCGGCTACACGCTGGGAGGGGCACAAGCCGCCAACTATAGCCTGACGCAG
>CAITMP010000517.1 GCA_903893525.1 uncultured Acidobacteriia bacterium
TCATCACGTCGGCTATCGAACATCCCGCAGTCCTGAATGCCTGCACGCAACTGGAACGCGAGGGCGCGCAAGTCACGGTACTCCCGGTGGATGGCAACGGACGCGTGGAACCCGGCGACGTCCGCAACGCCCTCCGTCCCGATACCTGCCTCGTCACCATCCACCACGCCAACAACGAAATTGGGACAGTGGAACCCGTCGCCAAGCTGGCAAAGGCCGCACGGGAAGGGGGCGCGATGTTCCACACCGACGCCGTCCAGACCGTCGGCCGCATCCCGGTGGACGCCAAGGCGCTCGGCGTCGACCTCATGTCCATCGGCGGTCACAAGTGCGGCGGACCCAAGGGCGTCGGAGCCCTATATATAAGGAAGGGCGTCGAGCTCGATCCTATCCTTTTCGGCGGCCACCATGAACGCGACCGGCGCGCGGGCACCGAAAATTTTCCCGGCGCAATGGCTCTCGCAACCGCAATCGCAGCCGGGCCCGCCCGCTGGCTGCACACCGCCGAACTGCGCGACCGCCTGGAACAAGGCATTCATACCCGAATCAAGGGCATTCGACTCAACGGCGACCCCGCCACCCGCATCCCCAACACCACCAACATTGCCTTCGAAGGCGTCGGCGGCGAAGCGATGGTGATTTCCCTCGACCTGCGCGGTTACGCCGTTTCGAGCGGTTCGGCATGTTCAAGCGGTGCCGTGGAGCCGTCGCACGTGCTCCTGGCCTTGGGCCTCGACCGCGATGCCGCCCGGTCCTCCGTCCGCTTCTCCCTCGGTCCCGGCAACACTGCCGAGCAAGTGGATGGATTGATCGAAGCGGTCGTCGCCAGCGTCGCCCACCTGCGCCGCGTCGCCCCTACTATGGAAAGTCGGACGGAATTGGAGCTGGCACATGCATAACGAATTGATCGCGGTCGCCATGTCCGGCGGCGTCGATAGCTCCGCCGTCGCGGCACTGATGAAGCGCCAGGGACTCAACGTGGCCGGCCTTACCATGCAGCTCTGGAACCAGCGCCGCCTCCCCCAACTCGCCACCGAGGCCACCACGGGACGCTGCTGCTCGCTCGACGACGTCTACGACGCCCGCCGCGTCGCCGAAGACCTCGACATGCCCTTCTACGTGGTCAACCTCGAAGACCACTTCGAGGAATCCGTGGTCAAGCCCTTCGTGGCCGACTATCTGGAGGGGCGCACCCCGATCCCCTGCACCCACTGCAACACCTTCATCAAGTTCGACCGGTTCCTCGAACTGGCCGATTCCGTCGGCGCGAAATCCATCGCCACCGGCCACTACGCGCGCGTCGGATACAACGGTGAATCCGGCCGCTGGGAACTGCGGACCGCTATCGATTTCTCCAAGGACCAAACCTATTTCCTCTGGGGACTGACCCAGGAACAGCTTTCCCGCACCCTCTTCCCCCTCGGCCACATGACCAAGCCCGAGGTTCGGCAATTGGCCGTCGATTTGAAACTTGCAGTAGCCGGAAAGCCCGAGAGCTACGAAATCTGTTTCGTCCCCAATGGCGACTACGCGGGTTTTATCGACGCCTATCTGAACGAGAAGGGCGACGGCGCTGTTGCCGCCCAAGGCAATATCGTGCACGAGGATGGCCGCGAACTGGGCCGACATGCCGGAGCGCACCGCTTCACCGTCGGCCAACGGAAGGGCTTGGGGATCGCGGCACCGGAACCGCTTTACGTAATTTCCACCGATCCCAAGTCCCAGACCGTCACCGTCGGCGGCAACGATTACCTGCTGCGCAAGACCCTGGTGGCTCGCGATATCA
>CAITMP010000518.1 GCA_903893525.1 uncultured Acidobacteriia bacterium
CCGGCATCCGCCCGAGCGCAGCCGTTCTCGTCAGCACGGTGCAGAGCGTGCGCAGCCAGGGCGAGGGCGATCTGGAGCGCGGTTTCGCCAATCTCCGCAAGCACATCGCCATTGTAAGGGGTTTCGGACTCCCCGCCGTGGTCGCGATCAACCGGTTTCCGAAGGACACCGACGCCGATCTTGCCCGGCTCCAGTCCTGGTGCGCCGAATATGGTGCCACCAGTGCTTTCTCCGAAGGCTTCGCCAAGGGCGCGGAGGGGTCGGTCGAGCTGGCCGAGGCGGTCGTACGGGCAGTCGAAGGTGGTTCGGCAGCCCCGATCACGGTTTACGACCGGGCCGACTCCGCCGAGGAAAAGATAACAAAGGTCGCCCGGACCGTTTACGGTGCCGAAGGCGTGGAGTTTGCGCCTCTCGCCAAGGAGAAACTGGCACGGTTTGCCGCATGGGGGTATGGCGACCTCCCGGTCTGCATCGCCAAGACGCAGTATTCGCTGACCGACGATCCCAAACGTCTGGGCGCACCCGAGGGTTGGACCCTCCACATTACTGACGTATCGCTTTCCGCCGGAGCCGGATTCCTGGTGGCGATTTCCGGCAGCATGATGCTGATGCCGGGGCTGCCGAAGGAATCGCGCGCACTGGGAATCGATGTGGACGATGACGGCAACATAATCGGGATGTAGAACGTGGAACCCATTTCCCATTTCTTCCACTCCGGTCGGCTGAAACTTCAGTTCTGGGACTACGGCAGCGACGACAAACCAGTCCTGGTCCTGGTCCACGGAGGCCTCGACCACGCCCGCAGCTGGGACTGGACGGCGCGCGAACTGAGCGAGACCTACCACGTCTACGCTTACGACCTGAGGGGCCATGGCAATAGTGCCCATGCCCCTGGAGCGATGTACAGCCTTGCCGAGCACATCCAGGATCTGGCCGCCCTGGTGGACATCGTGGCACCCCATGGCGAGGGTCCGAATGTCCGGCTGGTGGGGCATTCCCTCGGTGGCATGATTGTGCTGCACTATTCGGGCCTGTTTCCCGAACGGGTCGGCCACGCGGTTTCGATTGAGGGCATCGGTTTCGCCATGGGACACCGTTTGCTGGGACCGGCACCGGAGCGGATGCGCCGTTGGATTGACGCCTCCCGGAACGTGGACGCGCGCACGCCGAGGGCGTATCCCAGCTTGGACGCAGCGGTCGCACGCATGAAGGAAGCCAACCCAAGGCTTTCCGACGACGTCGCCCGACACCTGACGCTCCATGGCACCAATTGGAACGCGGACGGCTCCATGACTTGGAAGTTCGACAACCAACTCCGCGCCGTCTCGCCCTACGGGCACAGCATGGAGGATACGGTCCAGATTTTCGAGCGGATCGCCTGCCCGGTCCTCTTCTTTTGGGGACTGAAAAGCTTTGCCCCGGTACCGACCGGCGATCCGCGCTACGACGCGGTGCGGGAGAAACGACTCGTCATCGCGCCCGAAGCAGGCCACTGGGTCCACCACGACGAGTTGGAAATGTTCCTCGGGGAGACCAAAATATTTCTTACTTGACCGCAAAATAATTGGCGCGCTTTTTTCCAACAGGCGCTCTACAGGCAGGAGTCACGAACATGGACCTTCTGCCAAGCCAATTGAAAAAGGGCGTAGCCGCCCACGAATGCATTCTGGCCAATACGCCGGAGACATTGGAGCAGGTGTACCGCCTGCGGCACGCATGCTACTTGGGGAAGGGGTCGATTGATCCCACCCCGACCGGCACATTCAGTGATGAATTTGATCTGTTGCCCAACAGCCATAGCTTCCTCGTCCGGTCGGCGGACGGTCAGGCCTTGGCGACGGTCCGGATCACCGTGGTCCGTCCCCAGATAGGTTGGACGGATTCGCCCGGCCGCCATGTTTTCGGGGACCACCCAGAATTCCAGCGCATGGCAACCGGTGGCTATGTGGAGGCCAGTCGGCTTTGTTTCGGCGAACAAGCACGCCGTGATGCGTTCATGGGGCTCCTCGGCAACATGGCGGCTCTGTCAGATCTTTACGAAACCGAATGGCTGCTGGCCTGCCCCAGGGTGGAGCACGCGCCGTTCTACACGCGGCAATTCGGGTTCCGCCAGATGGCCCCGGCGCGGAAATACTTCGGGGTCCGCTTTGATACCCAACTCTTGGGAGTTCGACGAACTGAGCTTCGTGAAAATGTCGGCTCGGTGAAACCAATGATCCAAGCGTGGATGCAGGCGCTCGCGGAGCTGACCAGCTCCGGGATCTGTCCGTCTGTGGAGTGCGCTAGTCTGCGGACGTGTTGCTAGTTTGCGGACGTATTCAGTGACGCGGCCTTGCGAAGGACCAGGCTGGATTCCTCCATCCGGCCCAGTCTTCCGAGCGCAAGGCCGAGTCCCTTCCACGCGTCCTGAGACTCCGGTGCCACTTCCGTCATGTGCCGGAACAACTGCTCGGCTTGGGAATACCTTCCCTGTGCCA
>CAITMP010000519.1 GCA_903893525.1 uncultured Acidobacteriia bacterium
AACACCGAGTACTGCAAATGGTCCCCATACCCCCGCATCGTCTTGAAAACCTTGCGAAGCCGCTTCTCATCCGCCACGTCGTAACAAACAAGGTAGGATTGCCGCATGTATTCACCTCGTGCGAACTCTCAAAAAGACTTCCGTTGTGGGGCAGGTTGGCAACCTGCGCGGCGGTCGCCGACCGGCACACGCGCCTGCAGGTCGGCGTAATTTGCCTGCAGCTCCGCTGCCACAGGGTAGGAGTGCCGCATTTGGAAACCTCTAAACAGAGCGCGACGGTCGGAAACTAACCTTGAAATTAGCTCCCGCCCCAATCCTGACACGCAACGACCGGAAAACCTCAGGAACTCCGAGTGCCCCCAGCACCCTGCGGTCCGTTGCGTCCTCCTGCAATGCACCGTGGGCCAGCAACGAACGCACCATATCGATGCCAAGCGCTCCACTCCACATCGGCCACGTCAACATCTCTTGCTTGTTCGAGTAGCGGAAGCCAACCGTTTCCAACCCCTTTGCCGTCGGCGAGGTCGGGAATAGCGGCAGGGCTTCCACCGCGAGCCGATTCGCCCCCCACATCGTCCAAGCTCCTTCCGGCCCCGGATTGTTCCATCGTAAAGCGTATTCCCTTGCATCGCCCGGATCCCACCTCATGGAGAGCCCTTTGTCCGTTGCCTCCCAGGTGCCAAACAATGCTCTCCGCAAGAACTCGGTTCCCGCCAATGCCGTCAATGCCTTCATGGTTTCGAGAAAGTCCTGATGTCCCGAACCCGTTATGAAGCACATGGACGTGTACTCAATCCGAGGTAGTTTTTCATCCACGCAGCCGTCCGAACCAAACGCCGCCGCAAAATCCGCCGCCCGTCGGTCCAACGTGTTGGCCTCGTTCGCTGCCCGAGCCGCAAACGAGCGGAAAACGTCCGGAGGAACCGTAATGTTCTTGCCAAGCTCCGCAAAGGAATCCGTGGGAACCCAAGCCGCTGACTCCAGCAATCCGAGTAGTTCCGCCTCATCCAGCCCAGTCCCTAGCAATTCCGGCTTCCACCGTCCATCCAAGACCCATCGCAGCTTGGCCCCCGGTATCGAACTGGAAACAAGTCGCAGCACGCCTATGGCACAAAAGAACGCCAGCGGATTGGCACCATCCAACCCCTTCAACACGATTCCGTTCATTGAACATCTCCTTTCCCCGGCTTCTCACTCGCTTGCCAGTCAGCCAGCCGGAATACCGTTTCAAGGTAGGACCATCCCCACCAGCCATGTTTCCGCGTGAGCGTCCAGAACCGCTCCGCCACGCCACTGTCAAGCCGATGGGCCGGATTCAACGTGCGGGCTTCCTCCGAAATCGCAATCCCCGCAAATTCCACCGCGCCGGGTTTCTCGTCAAAAACAACGGGCGCAAGCGGGCGGCACTTTCCGTGGTGCCCGGCGATCAACTGCAAAGCGACCTCGCGGTCAATGTCCGGCCCCATCTGTCCTGCTTCGGCGAACAGCAAGGACAGCAGTTCGTGTCGGAAGCCCTTCGGCGCTTTCGATTGCACTTGAATCTGAGCCCGCCGAGCCTTCCCCATTGGAATCCATTTGCTCTTCGCCAAGGGCTTGTCGGCAAACCTGGCAGCCACCTCATCCCCATTCCGCAACAGAATCTGAAATCGGGGATCGGCCTTTCCGTAGTCGTGAAACCTCGCCGCCCACTCGGCCGAAGCTGCATGCAGCCCGAACAGCCCCGACCACTCGCTGACCTGCCGCTCAACATCGGCCAAGTGTTGGTCCAGGTCAATTGCTCCCCTCGCTTGGGACTTCTCGTCAGAGTCGCCATCATCCGAAGCGCCCTGGCCCCGAATAATCAGAACCAAACCCTTCCCGTCCGGGTAGAGCTCAATGGAAAGCTTCTTCTGTTTCAGCATCTGCCCAAGTTCAGCCTCGAGCCCCGTCCGCAGTTTCGTAAAGTCGATGCTCCCTGCCCCAAAGTCCGACTGAATGTCTTCCGGTAGGTCGCCCTCCCAAGTCCTCAACTGGGGATGCAAGCGGAGAACCCGGTCTTTCCTGGCCTCCAGCAGTGCCTCCTCAGCGCAATCAACTTTGCTGCCTGCTGGCCGATGCCCGAGTTCACCCAACCCATCGGCACTCCTGCCGCCCAAGACAACCGTGTCCCCCGGCCTCAGGACCGCCGGCTTCTTCAGTAGTGGTTCGCTATCGCGACCCCGCCACACCAGTGCCCGCCCGCGCGGCTCGGGATCTGGCCCGCGCGGACGCTCCTCGGTTGCCGATATGCTCTCAAGGTCGCACTCCTCGTCCGAGATTTCCTTCCGCCAAAACCATCGGCGAAACTGCGAAATAGGCACGCTGAGCGCTTCCATCGTGGTTGGTGGCAGCATCGCAATCGTTTCCTGCCACTCGTCGTGCCAGTCGCCACCAGCATCATCCTCGGAAAGGTCTTCCCGCCAAACAACTTGAATGTCCGCCGACTTGTCCTCGCCATGCAGGAACAAACTGACGGAAGGTTCCACCGCGGGCTGCGGACTCGTCTGCACCCAGGTATCCAAGTGTGCTGGCAGCAGGATCGGCGCGTTTTTACCCACACGTCGCAGCTTCGCCCGCTCTTCCGGCAACAAGGCACCAAGCTTCTCTGAAACGGTCCCGGTTGCGTCCGGCGAGCTGATTGCCATCTCCACCGAGCCGTCTGTTGCAATCAAATTCAGCCAGCGCCAGGTATCGGCTAGCGCCGCACCGTAGATTGGATCTTCCTGCTTTCCCTCCACCTGTCCCGACCCCGCCACAATACAACCGGCGGATCGTGGAAACTCGCCCAATCGGTTCAGCCGCCCAAACCGCTGAAGCAGCGCATCCAGGCTGGCGCACTCGCTCACCATCACGTCGAAGTCCAGATCCGCGCCGACTTCCAGACACTGCGTCGCCACCACATACCGCAAGGGCTCGCCCGCTGTCCGGGCTTCTCCGGATTTCAAACCGCCAAGCCTCTCCTTGACTACCCGGTCTCGGTCAATCGGGCGCATCCGCCCGATCAGCAAGTCCACTTCGCAGCCGTCCTGCTTGAGACTCTCGTAGACATACCGCGCCGTGGCGACCCGGTTCACCAGAATCGCCACCCGCTTGGCCTGTTGTCCCTGCGCCAGCCGTTTCGCTTCTTCACAAAGCTTCTCGGCCAGCTTCTCCAGTTCCTTCGGGCGGTTCTTGCTAACCACTAACGCCGTGGGCTTGGAGGCAAAAATCCGCTTTCCCAAAAACGCTTCTTCGCGGTCCCTCGGCAGCAGTTCGAAACATTCAGCTTCGCTATTGGTTGGCGTCGCAGTCATTTCAACAACCTGCAAGGCGCTGCTTGTGTTTTCTGCGGCCCAGCTCCCGTAGCGCTTCAACGCCTGCAAGGTTTGGGCGAACGCTTGGGAACAGTGCGCCTCATCCAGGATCACCAGGGAATCCTTCGCCACCAAAGCAGCATGGATCGGCCAAGATTCCGCAGTCACCCCGTACCCTCGGAACAGCAACCGCGACCCCACTTGGTCCACCGTGCTGGTAACGATTGTCGGCTGCAACGGGCTCTTGTACCAGGAACGGTCCCGGTAGATTCCACCGCGCATCTCAACTACCGCCAAAGGCGACGCGTCTTCCTCGCCACCAGCCAATTCGCGCAGACGGTCGGCAACAGCCTTCAATACGCCAATTTCAGCCCTCGCGAGCTTGTCGGCAACCTTCTTGCTGCGCTCGAACGCCTCATTCACCACCACCCGGCGATCCACCACGAAGAAGACTCGTCGCGGGGCATCCTTCCCCAGCACTGCCATCGCATACAACGCGATATCCAAGCACGCAGTTTTTCCGCTCGCTGTGGGTAGATTGATGACTTCCGGCCAATTCCCTGTGCACACTCGCCGTGCCAATTCCACCTGCCACGGAAAAGGAGGTCTGCCATGCAGTGCTTCGAAAAACTCTTCAAACCCCGCCGCCTCAATCGGCATTCGCACCCTCCATTCTGGGCGACGGGCGGAACAGGCCGTATCCCCGATACCGGCC
>CAITMP010000520.1 GCA_903893525.1 uncultured Acidobacteriia bacterium
CATGAACCGGGAGCCCGGCGCGGGGACGCGACGGCTGCTCGACGAAGGTTTGACGAAATCGGGTATCCCGACGACACAGGTGCAGGGCTACGCCCGGACCGCTCCCGGACACCTCCCCGCCGCTTGGCAGGTCAAGACCGGAACCGCCGACTGCTGCATCGCCACCCGAGCCGCCGCCCGCGTCCTTGGACTCGGCTTCATCCCGCTGGTGGTCGAGCGGTACGACCTGGCGATCCGGCGCGAATTCCTCGATCTACCCGGCATCCAGGCTCTTCTGGACACCTTGGGGAAATCCAGTTTCCGCCGCGAACTGGAAGGCTTGGGCGGCTACGACGCGAAGGCCGCCGGTTCCAGAATGAGCTAGAATCGAAGCAGATCCAACATGCCCGCCGCCCTCGTACCGGACATCGAAACCCCAATCCCTGCCGGAGCCCCGGCAATATACCCGCCGCGCAAGCGGTGGACGCGCGACGAATGCCAGAGCTTGGAATCCACCGGCCTATGGAACCGGGACACGTTTGAACTCATTGACGGGGAATTGATCGCCAAGATGTCCAAGAACCGCCCGCACTCCATTGTTCTGATGCTCGTCGCCGAGTGGTTGCGCGGCGTCTTCGGCCCATACCACTTGAATCTGGAGTCACCGGTGGACGTGGCTCCGGAGGACAATCCTTCGAGCGAGCCGGAACCAGACATCGCAGTCCTGAGTAAGGATGGGAATGAATATCCCAAGACGTTTCCGCCTGCCGCAGACGTCCGCCTCCTAGTCGAAATCTCCGATTCCACCCTCGCCTTCGACCTCGGACCCAAAGCCCGCCTCTACGCCCGCGCAGGAATCGCAGATTACTGGGTCTTCGACATCCAAGCCCGCCGGATCATCGTCCACCGCGACCCGAGCGAAGGCGCATACTCAATTGTCATCGCGTACAGTGAAGGGGAGCAAGTGGCCCCTCTCGCCCACCCGACCGCCCTCGTAGCCGTTTCCGGGGTATTTCCTACCCGCCAACCCTAAGGGCAGCCCCCGAGCGCCCTGCAATTTCACTTCCAAACCGTACCCGTCTTCCCGATTCCGCCGTATAATAGTTTCGTGAGCATGCTGTCCCCTAGACTGCAACTGAAAGTCGCGCAGAAACAAATCCTGACCCCGGGGCTGGTCCAAATGGTCACCATCCTCCAACTCAACCGGCTCGAGTTGAAGGAAATGATCACCCAGGAAATGGTGAACAATCCGGTGCTGGAGGAAAGCCTCGACGGCACGGAGGAAATCTCCCCGGAGGAACTGCAGCCGCTGCTGGAGGCCGAGCGGTCGTCCGACCGCGCCGACAAGGATCTGCTCGAAGCCGCCCACATCGAAATCGAGTCCGAGCCATCCCAGGTTCTGGAAGGCGAGCGGGCCTATGCCGAAACCGAGGCCTCGGCCGACGGCCCGGAAACCTCCGAAACTTCCGACACCACATCGGCCGACCCGTTCGATGAAATCGACTTCGGCAGCTTTTTTGACGACTATCTGGACCCAGGTTACAAGAGCCCGGCGTCGGAACAAGTCGAGAAGCCGTCCTTCGAGACCTTCCTCACCGCGCCGCAAACCCTGCCGGACCACCTCCGTTCCCAGTTGAGCGTCAGTCTGCTGGACGACGAGGAGCGGGACGCGGCGGAAACCATCATCGGCAATTTGGACGAGGACGGATACCTGCTGGCAACCATGGAGGAAATGGCGGAACAGGGACAGTTCTCCGTGGCCACCATGGAGACAGCGCTCAAGGCAGTCCAAGGGCTGGAACCGGCAGGCGTGGGTGCGCGCGACCTCCGCGAATGCCTTCTGCTGCAGATCGAAAGCAGGAATTGGCGCGGCGGCGTAGCTTGGCAGATCGTTTCCGACCACATGAAGATGCTGGAGGCCCGGCAACTCAAGGAACTCGGCAAGCTGATGGGGCGTCCGCAGGAGCACATAGACATCGCAGTGGCCGCGATCCGGAGGCTCAACCCGCGTCCTGGCGTCAAGTACTCGGGCAGCAGCAACCGTACGGTGGAGCCTGATGTCTACTACATCCGGGACGGCGAGGATTTCATCATCCAGATGAACGACGACGACCTGCCGCAGCTGCGCCTCAACTCCCAGTACAAGCGCATGCTGGAGCGCGACCCGGCGGCCAATAAGAACGACCAGGCCAAGGTCGACGCCGCCCGCGAGGTCCGGGAATACGTCCGGGAACGCTACGCCTCGGCCATCCAGCTGATGAAGAACATCGAGCAGCGCAAGCAGACCATCCTGCGTGTCTGTGAAATCATCAAGCGCCGCCAGGACGAATTCCTGAACATGGGACTCGACGGTTTGCGCCCCATGATGATCAAGGATGTGGCCGAGGAGATCGGCGTCCACCCCTCCACCGTCAGCCGCGCGGTGGCGGGCAAATACGCCCATACCCCGCACGGCGTGTACGAACTGCGATACTTCTTTTCAGAGGCGGTTCAAGGCCGTTCAGGGGGCGACACCCCGCTTCTCCTGCTGAAACGCAGGGTAAAAAAAATGATCGAGGAAGAGGACCGGCGGCACCCCATGACAGACGACCAGATCACCGCCCGTCTGCAATCGGAGGGTATCGACGTGACCCGCCGAACCGTCGCAAAGTACCGCGAGGATTTGAGGATCCCGTCCACCCACCAGCGCCGCGTCCGCGACTGAGATCCACGAACAGGAGACAGGTAACCGTGAAGGTAACGTACACCGGACGGCAGATCGATCTTTCAACCGAAAACGCCCACAAGATCGAGCTGGAATTTCAGAAACTGGGCAGGATACTGGACAATGGAAGAGGCGAGGCGCACGCACATGTGGTTCTCGCCCACGAACGCGTGGAGCATCACCACTCGCACTTCGCCGAAGTGACCGTGCCCTACCACCACCATGACCTGGTGGGGAAGGCCCACGACGCCGACCTTTTCACGGCATTGCACGCCGCCGTGGGAAAGCTGGAGGCCCAGGCGCTGAAGGTCAAGGAGAAGTACCGCGATTCCCGTCGTGTAGGTGACGACGGGCTACTACAGGCCGAATAAGTAGGCACACGGGAGGGTTGTTTTGACGGAAGGCAAGAAAGCTCCAAGGAAAAAGGTGGCGGAGACGACTCCGACAGCGAAAGCTCCGTCAAACAACCCTCCAGCAGCCGCTCCGGCTGAATTGGTGATCATCACCGGCATGAGCGGGTCGGGCAAGGGCTCGGTGCTGCGGGCCTTGGAGGATGTCGGCTACTACGCCGTCGACAACCTGCCGGTCGAATTGATCCCCACATTTGCGGACCTGATCAGCGATTCCGCTTCCGGTAAGCGGGCCGCGCTTGTAATTGACGTCCGCGAAGGCGAGGGTCTGAAGAAGTTTCCAGCCATTTTTGGAGCCCTTCGCGGCGTCCGCAACGTCCGTCTGCTGTTCATGGAAGCAGGCGACGAGACCATCGTCCGCCGCTTCAGCGAAACCCGCCGCCCGCATCCCCTTTCGGACGGCGAACAGCCCGTCAGCGAGAGCATCCGCAGGGAGCGGGAGGCACTCGCACCGGTCCGCGAGCTGGCCGACTTGGTCGTGGACACCTCCAAGTTCAACGTCCACGAACTCCGCGACTTCATCAAACAAAAATTCGGCACCGAAGGCGAGCAGACCCGAATTTTGGTGTACGTCACCAGCTTCGGCTTCCGCCACGGGCTGCCGCCGGATTGCGACCTCGTTTTCGACGTGCGCTTCCTGCCGAATCCGCACTACATCCCCGAACTCAGGCCCCAGAACGGCTTGGACCCGGCAGTGGCGCAGTATGTCCGGTCGTTCCCCCAGACCGGGGAATTCCTTGAGCAGATCACCCATCTGCTGCTGTATCTTCTGCCGCACTATATCCGCGAAGGCAAGAGTTACCTGACCGTGGGTTTCGGTTGCACCGGGGGGCACCACCGGTCCGTGATGATGGCCGACCAAGTGCAAAAGAACCTCGTCAAGGGTGGATACCAGGCCAAAGCCACCCACCGGGACATCGACAAGGTCTATTAGCGGCATGGCAAGGTTCGGGAAGTGGATTGTCCGGCTGATCCTGCTCCTCCAGCCGGTCCTGTTCCACTGGCGGACACTGGTCTTTCCCACAACCCATATCCCCTACGACATTGAGGGATACCACTACCCTCTGATTGCCTACATGGCCGCATGCATCCGGCACGGCTGGGCCCCATTCTGGGACCCGAACACCTATGCGGGCATGCCTCTCAGTGCGGACCTGCAGTCGCAGATGTGGTACCCGCCGACTTGGCTGGCCATCATGGCGGGAAACCTGAACGGCGGCAGGGATCTGTTCTATGTAGTCGAATGGCTGGTGCCACTCCACATGATGCTGGCCGGCCTTTGCTCCTATGCCCTCTTCCGTCGGATGGGATTGTCACGGCCGGCCGCACTGCTTGGTGCCGACGTGTGCCAACTTGGTGGATTTTATGCCTCCCAAGCCTGCCATTTGGGCGCAATCTGCAGCGCCTCGTGGTTGCCACTCGGAGCAATTGCTGTTTGGGAACTCAGGCTCGGCTTCCAACGGCGATGGTTCGCGATCTTGGCCATGGCTGTGTCCGCAAGCATAATGGCCGGATTCGCGGCAACCACCATCGTGGTTTGCGGAGCGTTGGTCTTGCTCAGCCTGGGACTCGCAGTGGACAGGCAGGCGCACTGGCAAACAGTCCCGACCCTCCTAGCCGCAGTCTGCCTCGCCGCCACGGGAGCGGCGATCGTGCTGATTCCTCTCTTGGAATTAACCCCGCTCAGCATCGCGTCCCTTCGCTGGCAACTGCACAATCCGATGGGCGCGCCGCTGGAGAGCCTGGTTTCGTTGGTCAGGCCAGACTACTACCACATCTTCGAACCGGACTCGGGCTATAAACTGCCCTACAACTACACCTTCCTGTACGTTTACTGCGGACTAGTCCCGCTCGCGCTGGCACTGGCAGCACCGTTCGTGCGTCGAGCCCGGCTCTTCCTTGTACTCGCAGTACTGTCCGCGTTTTGGATGCTCGGTGAGTTCACCCCCGTGTACCCGGCAGTATTTGGACTGATGCCCCAACTGGTGCGTTCGGCATCGTACGCATGGTTGGCAATGGCCGCCTTCTGCTTCTTTGTGGGCGCATCGGCAGCCATGGTCCTCGACAACTGCACCCGTCGACTGCCGCCAGTAATGCCGTGGCTATTGGTGCTTGTGACTTCAGCCGACCTGATCCTGACCGGCGGCAACAGGCCCATGAACGCGGCCACTGGCGGTCCCGATGCCATCACGGCCACGGAGTTTGCATACCAGAAGGACGCCGCAGCCTTGGGGCGTCTCCACCAGCTTGTCGCTTCCAGCGAAACGCCACCGCTCAGAACCGACTATGCCGACGTCTGGGCTCCTGGAATTCTGGCTGGAGGCATGCTCGGAATGCCAACGTCCGACGGCCATGTGCCTTTCATGCTCAGCCGCATGATGTTGTTCCGACGAATTTTCACCGGCGGCAAACCGGAGGATCGAAACCGCCCGGTAGTCAAATTCGATTCCCCGCTGCTGCGGTTTTTAAATGTTGGCTATGTGGGTACAATTCTCGGAGTCCCGGCACCTGGACTCGCCATGGTCGGCGAGTACGCGGGTTTGGCGATGTACCAGATACCCAAGCCCCTGCCCCGGTTCTTCCTGGTTTCCAAGGTCAGCCGGTCGGCAAGTGAGGCCGAGACGTTCCAACTGCTTGCGAAACCCGACTTCGATCCCGCAACCAATGCCATCGTCGAAGGCCCGATCCACGCCGTCAGCGGATTGGGCACGGGCACCGTGAAGGTTCGGAGCTACATCCCGGACGAGGTCCGGTTGCGGGTCGACACCGCGAAACCAGGATTCCTGGTCTCGTCGGAACCCCTGTACCCCGGATGGACCGCGACTGTGAATGGGAGTCCAGCGCCTATCCACATGACGAACGGCGTGTTCCGCGGCTTGGAGGTACCGGCCGGCGCAAGCGAGGTCGTGATGGCGTACCAGCCAATCGGGCTGTGGATTTGGGCCCCGGTTTCGGGATTGATCTGGATTTGCCTGCTCTTCTCAGCCGCGCTATAGGAATTTGACCGCACCGCGACCGATTTCCGCGACGGTCGGAGTCCCGCACTCGCGCATCGCCAACAACAGCTCCGCACGCAGAATGTCGATCACACGCTCCACGCCCGTCTGGCCGAACGCGGAAAGACCCCAAATATAGGGCCGACCAACACCGACCGCCTTCGAGCCCAGCGCCAACGCCTTGTAGATATCGGTCCCGCGCCGGAAGCCGCCGTCCACAAAAACCGGGATACTGCCAGCTTCCGAGACCACCTCCGGGAGGCAATCGATGGTCGCCCGCAAGGTCTCGGTCGCGCGACCACCGTGGTTGGAGACCAGAATGCCATCGGCACCATGTTCGCGCGCCAAACGCGCGTCGGCAGCATTGTCGATTCCCTTCAAGACCAACTTCATCCGGGTCATCTTCTTTAGACGTTCCACCCAAGTCCAGTCGGCAAAGGGCGGGTTGATGGACGAGCCTATTCCATCCAGCATGGGCGTTTCGCGCGCCGGAGGCAATCCGGCCACCACCAGGGCAGGGCCGCCGGACGGGTGGCATGAATTGCACTGCCGCGTATCCCGACGCATCATCCGTGCCAGCGTTTCCGTATTGCGACCGCCAAAGAGATCGATCGTCCAGACCAGTACCGGACAGCCCGCAGCTTCGGCGCGTCGCACCAGCCGCTCGGTCTTGTCCCACTCCGACGGAATATACAGCTGCATCCAAGGCGCGCGGCCCAGGGACTTCGCCACATTTTCAACCGACACCGAAGTCACCGTCGAAAGAATCTGCGTCGCGTTCTTCGACTTCACCGCACGAGCCACCGCCGCCTCGCCCTCAGGATGGAAGGCCTTCTGTGCCCCCACCGGACAGAGGAACAGCGGGCTATCCCACGTCTCCCCGAAAATCCGGGTCTTCAAGTTGGCCTTCGAAACGTCCACCAAGCGGCGTGGCACAAGTCCGATGTGCCGAAACGCGGCCACATTCGCCTGCAGGGTCAGATCGTCATCCACACCGGTTGCGAGATAACCCCAGTGCGCGGGAGGCAGTAGTCGGCGGGCGACGGCCTCGAAATCCATTACGTTTATGGCTTCGGCTGCGGATGCCAAGGACTGGTCCTGGCCCGAGGCCATCGCCCCAAACAGGGGACTCCCTGCCAGGAAGCGAAGGAACTCGCGGCGGGCATTCCGGTTGCCGGGCACCTATTCGACGTCCCCGAATACCGCATCCACCTCGACCGCGCCGTGGAGGTTGTCGTCCAGCTCGATCCGGTCGAACCGCTGGCGGGAGATCAAGGCGACATCGGCAATACGATAGTCGTGTTCCGGGTCGGAACGGAACCCCAACTCCATGGCCACTTCAAACCGAGGGGTGTTCAGCGCCCAGAAAATTCGTAACAGTCTGTGTTGAATGCGGTTGTGACGTTGTTTGGGTGGTGCCACATGAATCAATTCCCCATGGTGGAGTTCGTAGCGCCCACCGGGTGGATCCGGCAACTGCTCCAACTGCGCGAATGTGACGAGACCAGCCGTTGCTGCAGCCATGTTCAATCCCTGCCTGATTCTACCAATTCCCGGCTATCATGACAGATATGTTCCGCCCCGCAACCGCGCTCGTTTTGGCCTCCGTCGTTCTGGCATCGGGACTCGGTGCCCAAACCCCCTCGCTCCCGCCGCTGCGCAAACAGGCCGAAATCCAGCAGGAGTGGCTCAAACTCCGCCTCGAACGCCACCTCCCAGCCCTGATGCGGAAATACAAGACACAGATGTGGATCGTCGCCTGCCGCGAATACGCCGAGGATCCGGCCTTCTTCTCCCTCGTGTCGCCCACCGTATTTGCCGCGCGCCGCACCACCATCTACGTTTTCAATGACTTGGGACCGGAGAAGGGCGTCGAACGTCTCGCCCTTGGCGGGGACTCCAACGGCGGACTCTACACGGTCTACCGTGACCCAGCCTCGGCCAACAAGGAAATCTACGGCGAATCGCAATGGACGACCTTGAAAGCACTGGTGGATGAGCGCAAGCCCGCCAGCATCGCGATCAACGTCTCCGCCACCCACGCCTTCTCCGACGGGCTCAGTTCCGGCCTTCGCGACAAACTGATGGCCACCCTCGGCCCCAACTACAAGGACCGCATCCACCCTTCCGAAGAACTGGCCCTCGAATACCAGGAGTTGCGCATTCCGGAGATGCTCCCGGTCTACAGGGACATGATGGCGATTGTCCACGCACTGATCGCGCGGGCCTTCTCCAATGAAGTCATCATCCCCGGCAAGACCACAGACCAGGACGTGGTCTGGTGGCTACGCCAAAAGGTGAACGACGCTGGCCTGGGAACTTGGTTCCAGCCGTCCGTGGAAATCCAGCGCCAAGGACTCACCGCCTCCAACCGGCTCAACCGCAGCACCGGCACGGTGATCGAACGGGGTGACGTCCTGCACACCGATTTCGGCATCACCGCCATGCGTCTGAACACAGACACGCAGCACATGGGCTACGTCCTGCGCGCGGGCGAAACCGATGTGCCCGCCGGAATCAAAAAAGCGCTGCAAAACACCAACCGCCTCCAGGATCTGACATTGGAACGAATGAAACCCGGCCGCTCGGGCAACGAGGTACTCTCGCTCGTCCTCCACGCCATGCGCGAGGAAAAGATCGACGGCACCGTCTACAGCCACCCTGTCGGCGACCACGGCCATGCCGCCGGTCCACTCATCGGCCTCTGGGACCTCCAGGAGGGCGTCCCCGGGCGCGGCGACGTGAAACTAGTGCCCGGAACATGGTTCTCCATCGAGCTTCAAGCCACCACTCCGGTCCCGGAATGGGGCGGCCAGAAGCTGGAAGTCGCCCAGGAGGAGGACGCCATGCTGGATGAACAAGGCCGCATGTCCTGGATTCTCAAGCGCCAGACCGAATACCACTTGGTGAAGTGAGGACCGCCAACATCAAAGCGGTAAACTTCGATTCGGGACTTCTCAGATGAAACCAATTCGCCGCGTCGCCGTTCTTGGAGCCGGAACCATGGGTTCCCGCATTGCCGCACAGCTTGCCAACGCCGGGGTGCCTTCCCTGCTACTCGACCTCACCCCCGCCGCCGCCACAGCCGGCCTCGACGCCGCGCTCAACAGCCGCCCGGCCGCCTTCATGCTCCCGGACAACGCCCGTCTCGTCACCACCGGCGGCTTCGATACCGACATGGCCGGAATTGCCGCCTGCGGGTGGGTCGTGGAGGCCGTGGCCGAGAATCTCGAAATCAAGCGCAGCCTTTACGGAAAAGTCCTCGAGCACCGCGCCCCCGGAACCATCCTCTCCACCAACACTAGCGGCATCCCGCTGGCACAAATTGCCGAGGGCTGGCCCGACGAAGTCCGCGAGCACTTCCTGGGCACCCACTTCTTCAACCCGCCGCGCTACCTCCACTTGGCGGAAGTGATCCCCGGACCGGCAACCCGCCCCGAAATCCTCGCCCACTTGGGTCAGTTCTGCGATATCCACCTCGGCAAGGGCGTGGTTCCCTGCAAGGACACCCCGAATTTCATCGCCAACCGTATCGGCTCGTTCTTCGGCTCCATGGTGCAGAAATTGACGGTGGACCACGATCTGACACTGGAAGAGGTGGATCTCCTCACCGGCACGCTCATCGGACTGCCGAAATCCGCCAGCTACCGGCTGCTCGACATCGTGGGCCTGGACGTCTGGGCCCACGTCACGCGGAATCTGTATGCGGCCGTCCCCAACGACCCGTTCCGCGAACTCTTCACCATGCAGCCGTTCCTGGACGAAATGATCAACCGCAAGTGGCTGGGCGACAAGACCGGCCAAGGTTGCTACAAGCGTGTCGGCAAGGACAGGGCCATCCACGCGCTGGATTGGAAGACTTTCGAATACCACCCGGCGGCCAAAGTGCGTTTCGCGTCGCTGGAAGCGGTCCACAAGATTGAGCCCTTGGCAGCGCGGCTGAAGGCCTTGGTGGCGCTGGACGACAAGGTCGGGCAATTCCTGTGGCAGTTGCTCAGCAGCCATGTCGTCTACGCCGCCCACATGGTCCCCGAGATTTCCGACCGCATCGTCGAAATCGACCAGGCCATGCGGTGGGGCTACGCCAATTCCGTGGGGCCGTTCGAACTCTGGGACGCGCTCGGCTTCGTGGCCACCGCACGCCGGATTGAGGCCGAA
>CAITMP010000521.1 GCA_903893525.1 uncultured Acidobacteriia bacterium
ATCTCTGATCATCCGCGGCCCGGCCCAGATTCCGCCGCCGCCCACGATGGCCAACATCAAGTTCGACGAAAGCGCACTCGGCTGGTTCAAGGGAACCATTTTCCCCGCAATTCCCTTCGTCGCGATCATGATCTCGTTCGGCCACTCCTTGCTCTCGATGAGCGGGTTCGAGACATTGGCGCAAGTTTACCGCGAGATCGCCTACCCGAAGCTGAAGAACCTGCAGATCACCGGCAACATTGTCTGCATCTACGCGGCTGTGTCCACGGGCTTGATCACGCTCTTCGCCGCCATGATCATCCCCGATGCAACGCGAGGAACCTACGTCAATAACCTCCTGGGCGGACTTGCGATGCATCTTGTAGGCCCGGAATACCTCCGACTCGCTTTCCACGTCTTCGTCGTGATCGTGGGTGTCCTCATTCTGGCGGGTGCAGTCAATACCTCGATGATCGGTGGCAACGGCGTCCTCAACCGCGTCGCGGAAGACGGCGTTCTGGTGGACTGGTTCCGCAAGCCGCACCGCAGGTTCGGCACAACCTACCGGATCGTCAACCTCATCACCGTGATGCAGATCATTACCATCCTGCTCAGCGGCGGTGATATCTACATCTTGGGCGAGGCATATGCCTTCGGTGTCGTCTGGAGCTTCTTCCTGCAGGCGCTGGGCGTCGTGGTGCTACGGTACCACCGCAAGGACCAGGAGTACAAGTTTCCCCTCAATTTCAACATAGGCAAGATCGAAATTCCAATCGGCTTGGGCCTCACCACCTTGGTCCTCGGCGCAACCGCCGTGACCAACCTCTTCTCGAAGAAGTATGCGACGATCTTCGGCGTCCTCTTCACCTTGGCTTTGTTTATTCTGTTCACAATTTCAGAGCGGATCAATCGACGGAAGTCGGCTGGGGTCAAACACGGGTTGGAGGAATTCAACCTCGACGTCCAGGTCGACCACGAGTCCACAACCCTGAAAGCCCGGCCCGGCGCGATCCTAATCGCAGTCCGTGACCTATCGAACCTTTCGCATCTGCGCTCTGTGATCCACAAGACCAATATGCGCAGGCACGACATCGTCGTGATGACAGTCCGCCAAGTTTCCACCGGGACTGCGGACATCCAGCTGGGACAGAGCCAGATCTTCACCGATTACGAGCGGGAGCTCTTCTCCAAGGTCGTCGAATTGGCGGAAAAAGAGGGCAAGACTGTTGAGTTGCTGGTGGTTCCCAGCCCCGATCCCTTTCTGGCCATCATGCAGACAGCCCAAAAGCTCGCGGTATCACGTGTCGTTACAGGCGCTTCCCTTCGTATGGAAACAGCGGAGTTGGCGCGCAGGATCGGCTTGGCTTGGGAGCGTCTGCCAGAACCAAGGCACGCGTTCTCGCTCGAAGTTTCCCAACCCAACAACCCCCCGCACTTTGTCAACCTTGGACCTCACCCGCCACGGCTATGGCCCGAGGATATCGAGCGCGCCCACGAACTCTGGCTGGAACTTAGCCAAGGGCATTTCGGCGCGAAGTTGCACCACCGCGATGTCATCGGCGTTGCGCTGCGGAGGCTCCAAGCGGATTTGAAAGACCAGGAACGGCGCGAGTCGGCGCTCTCCGACGTCGAGACGGAACTCCACCACCATTCCTAGTATTTTTTGGCCTAGTATTTTTGAGCACGGTTGATAGAATCGAGGGCGAACATGCTCACCATGCGCGCCCTCTTTCTTTTTGCCATCGCCGCCGGATCCGCCGCGGCCCAAACCTTTCCAATCCATTGGGAGGACCTCACCGCCGAGGATTTCACCAAGGCCTTGGCCGTCTCCCGCAACACCTGTGCCATTCCCTTCGGAATCATTGAAAAGCATGGCCCCTCCGGCCCGCTCGGCACCGACCTCCTCAACGTCCGTTACACCTCGGAGCTGGCAGCCAAGCAGGAGTACACGATCCTCTTCCCTGCCTACTATTTTGGCCAGATCTTCGAGGCACGCCACCAGCCCGGCACCATTGCGTATTCCACCAAATTGCAGCTCGATATCCTGCAGGAGACCGTTTCCGAAATGTCCCGGAACGGCTGCAAGAAGGTCATCATCATCAACGGGCACGGCGGCAACACCGCACTGCTGAACTACTTCGCCCAAATCCAACTGGACTCCCCCAAGGACTACATCGTCTACGTAGTCTCCGGGGTCAGTAGCGCGAGCGGGCAGAACCCGGCAGCGGCACCGTCAAAACCCGGCGTCGACGGCCATGCCGGCGAAGGGGAGGTTTCCAACATCATGGCCCATAGGCCTGAACTTGCACACCCGGAGCGTGCAGGCGAGGAATCCGGCAAGAATCTCCGCCGACTCGACCTCCCGACCGGTGTCACCACTGGCATCTCGTGGTATTCGATGTACCCCAACCACTACGCCGGGGATGCGGCTGGGGCCACCGCAGCCCGCGGGAAGGCAGCGACGGAAGCGGGCGGGGCAGGAATCGCGGCGGCACTCCGGGCCATCAAGGCGGATACCGTCGGCCCACGCCTCCAAGCGGAATTCTTTGAAGCGGCCAAGCACCCGAACGACACCAAGCAGTAGATCGGAGACAGCAATGGACTATCGAAGACTCGGCAATACCGGCCTCAAAGTTTCCAGCCTGTGCCTTGGCACCATGACGTACGGTTCCAAGAGCTGGAGGCCATGGGTGCTGGAATACGCGGAATCGCTGCCATTCCTGCGGCGCGCCCTCGACTTGGGAATAACCTTCTGGGACACCGCCGATGTGTACTCCCTCGGTGTGAGCGAGGAAATCCTGGGTCGGGCGATCAATGAGTTGGGGATAGGACGCGACAAATTGGTCATCGCCACGAAGGTGTTCAATCCGATGAGCGGCGACCCAAATGACCGGGGCCTCTCACGGAAACACATCCTCCATTCAATCGACGCAAGTCTGCGGCGGCTGGGGACGGACTTTGTCGACCTCTACCAGATCCACCGCTTCGACTACGACACGCCCATTGAGGAAACCCTCGGCGCACTGGACGATTTGGTGCGGATGGGCAAGGTCCGGTACATCGGTGCGTCCGCCATGTACGCATGGCAGTTCATGAAGATGCTGGCAGTCTCGGAAAAGCTCGGTCTGGCCAAGTTCGTCAGCATGCAGAATTACTACAACCTGCTGTACCGGGAGGAAGAGCGCGAAATGTTGCCCCTCTGCCGCTCGGAAGGCGTTGGAGTGATTCCCTTCAGTCCTTTGGCCCGCGGCTTTCTAGTGGGGAACCGCCGTACAGGGGATTGGGGTGAGACCGGACGCGCAAAAACGGACGACTTGGCCCAGGGACACTTTTACAGGCCCCAGGACTTCGCCCTTGTAGACCGGATTGCCGAAGTGGCCCGGAGCAGGGGCGTGAACAACGCCCAAATCGCACTAGCGTGGGTACTGCGACAGCCCGGCATTACCTCGCCCATCATCGGTGCCAGCAAACTGCAACATTTGGAGGACGCTGTTGCGGCACAATCGATCCGACTGGATGAGTCCGAACTCACCCTGTTGGGAGAGCTGTACGAGCCCCGCCCCATCATGGCCCACTCGTAGGACTTTCGCTAGCCCGCTTTCATATACCAGAACCGGGTGATGAAGAGGGCCGTCAGCACCAGCACCATCCAGTTCAATTCACGGAACTTGCCGCGACCGATCTTGATCAGGGTCCAAGCGCAGAAGCCAAAAGCCAATCCATTGGCGATGCTGAACGTCAACGGGATCGACAACATGGTCAAGAACGCCGGGATAGCCACTTCCGGCTCCGACCATGCAATTTCCGTCGCCGCCGTCATCATCATGCTCCCCACAATAATGAGCGCCGGAGCAGTTGCCGCACCCGGGATGGCTCCCACCATTGGAGCAGCGAACATGGTCACAAGGAACAGCAGGCCTGTAACGATAGCAGTCACTCCGGTGCGTCCGCCGGCGGCGACCCCCGCCGAACTTTCGATATAGCTGACAACAGTGGAAGTACCCGCCAACGATCCAGCCACGGTCGCCACCGCATCGCAATAAAGAATACGATTCAGCCTCGGCACATCACCTGCGCCAACGAACAGCCCGGCTTTACGGCCCACCGCGAGCAGGGTTCCAACGTTGTCAAACAGGTCGACGAACAAAAACACGAACACGATGTCCACAAGGCCGAGCTTCAAGGCGCCGGGGATATCCAAGTGAAATGAGGTGGCCGCGATGCCGGACAGTCCGGTTGTGCCCCCTGACAAATGCGCATTGCCGGTGGCAAAAGCAACAATTGAGGTTGCCACAACACCACCGAGGATGGCGGCGTTGAAGCCGGCACCCAACAGGATGGACGTCACCAGGAGACCGAATATGGCCAACAGAGTATCCGGCCGATGGAGGTCCCCCAAGCCGACCAGTGTGGCCGAATTCGCCACCACTAGCCCGGCATTCTTGAACCCGATCAGTGCTATGAATAGACCCACTCCGGCCGCCACCGCCGCATAGAGCGACTGTGGAATAGCCCGGACAATCATCTGCCGGACCCCCATTGCGGTCAAGAGCAGAAAAGCAACTCCCGAAAGGAAAACTGCGCCCAAGGCGGTCTGCCAAGGCACGCCCATGCCCTTCACCACGCCGTAGGCGAAGTAGGCGTTGAGGCCCATTCCCGGTGCCAACGCGATCGGGTAGCGGGCGAACACGCCCATCAGAATGCTCCCCAATGCCGCAGTCAAACAGGTAGCCGCCGTCACGGCGGCAATTGGCATACCAGCGTCGTGCAGGATGGATGGATTGACGAAGACGATGTACGCCATCGTCATGAAGGTCGTGACACCGGCTACAACCTCGGTACGCCATGAGGTGCCGAGCCGTGAGAATTCAAAGTAGGTTTCCAGCCGGGCGATGAGCGACATCCCTAAAGGATAGCCGAGCCCCGCCTATATGACCCTACTGACCGGCTCGGCCCGAAGCCAATCTTTTTTCCATCGCCGCCATCAATCGACTGTGCACGTCACCAGGAATGGAGCACTCTTTCATGCCCTTGTAGACCGAGATCGTCTTTTTCGTCGTGTCGCAGATGACCCAGCAATTCGGGCACTCGGCGACGTGCTTTTCGAGCTTCTCCCGGACCTCCCGGTCCGTACTCTCGTCCAGAAATTCGGACAGCTCGGAGAGAAATTCTTTACATGTAAGCAAAGGCGTCGTCTCCTTTGCGCTTGAAGAAGCGGGTCAGCTTTTCGCGAAGCTGCAGGCGGGCACGGAGCAACCGGCTTTTGACCGCAGGAACCGAGAGGTCAAGCGCCTCGGCGGTCTCCTCGGTGGAAAGACCCTCCACATCCCGGAGAGTAAACACGGTCCGATAAATGGGTTCCAAGCCTTGAATCGCACCCGTCAGAATGCCACCCAACTCGTCTTGGTTGTACTGCTGCTCGGGATCAGGATCCCAAGCGGCAATCTCGCGGACCATCGTGTCCTCGCCGGTGTCGATCTGCTCGTCCAGCGAAACGGAACGGTCCGACTTGCGCTTACGGAGCTTCATCAACGCTTGGTTGACCGCGATTCGGACGATCCACGTGTAGAATCGCGAATTGCCCTGGAATTGGTCCAGATGCTCATAGGCCTTCAGAAAGGCCTCCTGCAGCACGTCTTCGGCGTCTTCCCGATTTTGGGTGATGTTCATGGCAAGCCGGAAAATCTTGCCCTCGTAGCGTTCAATCAGAGAGGAGAACGCCCGTCCGTCACCGACGCGCGCCCGGTCCACCAATTCCAGCTCCGCCTTGGCCTCTTCTGTGAGTTCAAAGGCAGGAAAGGGTGCATTGGCTAGTTCGGCGCTCAGCGAGCCTGGTTCTGTCATCGCGCTTTCAGTAGCCATGGTGGGCAATGTTTCATTTTCCCACGCGACTGCCGGTGCCGCTGAAGAATATTCGGTGGAAGAGGTCTTTCGGGCAATGAGATTCGCACCCGGGCTGAAGAAAAACCCGCCGAATCCCCCGAGTCCGAAGACCGAGCCACCGCCTTGGAAGGAGCCGCCCATCGCGGCTTGAAACAACATACGTGGTCTTGGATGACAGACCGTAACAAAGGTTTCGCGTATTTCTAGCGACCAACGAAGTCCAACCTAGGGTTGCGACTCAAAGAGCTGGTTCTGCAGACCCCGGTAGGCTGAATGCACGCCGGACCTGCGGATCTTGCCATTGGGCTCATACTGCACGTAGCTCAGGACAACCCCGCCGCTGAAGCCTTCCTTGGTATCGAACACGGAATTCTTGACAACGCGGGAACTTCCGCCTAGCTTCTGAATTTTGACTTGGACGATTGTGGCCCCAGTCTTGGCTTGGAAACGTTCGTCGAAGGCCAGATCGCGCATCGATTCCGCACGCAGCATCCGGTTAAGAGGCGACGGTGCCTTGCCGCCCTGCAACAACGCCTGGCGGAAAGTGGAATAGCCATCCGTGGCAGCCGTCGTGACTGCAATCAGGGACTTCAGATCCGCCACGTAGCGGTCCCAGACGTACTTCTGATCCCGAACCGTGAAATTCGATTGCGGGACTGAGCTGGACATGGCGAGCAATGCCCCTTCGGCCGCATCCAAATCGTGCCAGACCGACGCCATGGCATTCTTCAATTGCTCCTGCAGGGCCACATCCTTGGTGTCTTTGACGTACTCGGCCAGCTTGTCGGTGCGGTCCTTCAGCAGGTCCAACTTCTTGAGCATCTCGGACAGGCGGTCCTGCCCTTCGATTGTCTGCGGCACGTCCAGCGCGAGTTGGCGGCGAATGGCCCGTTCCAGTTCGTCCCATGAGCTGTTGAATGAAGTGTTCAGCTTGGACTGGAGCTGCGGATCACGCGCGTTGGTGACATGCTTGGAAATCCAATCCAGACGGTCCCGCAGGGAATTGACCCGGCTGGAGGCCAAGCCAAGCTTTTCATTGTCGATGTCGATGCTCCGCTGGAGATCGGCGACCCGGTTCTCGGCGCGCCGAAGCTCGGCGGCAAGCGCGGCCGCACGTTGCTGCAACCCGGCTGGCTTCCCGGCAGCCATGCCGTTGTCGAACGTGTCCGCCATCTGCTGGATTGTGCGCATGATGGGCGAGGTGGAATTGAACGGGGAGGCCACGTATTGCTCAGGCCAGTAGACGCTGCAACCTGTTTGAATGGCCGCCTTGGCCACCGAAGTCATGATTCCCGTGTCGTCCAAACTGGATTCAGGGCCAAGTGCCGTGCCGGTGCGGAGGATCGAGACAAGATCGTGAACCGGCTGCAACACCGGACCGGGCAAAGAGCCCGGGCTGAACGACGAACTCACCGACCCCACGGTACCGGTAGGTGCGGTCGGCATGGACAACTCCGCGATTGTCTTCATCCTTGACGCCAAGGTGTTCAACTGGTCGGTAAAGGCACGGAGCGTCAGCAATTCCTCCGGTTGCGTTTTTTGGTAGAACGCGATGGTCTGGCCCTTGCACGCCAACTCCGCAGCAACCACACTGGCAACGCGGGCGACTGCCGCATAGGCCAAGCGGTCATTTTCGACCGTGGTCTCGGCCGGTTGGTCGGCAGGATCGGAATTCGACTTGCGTTTGCGGCCGGGCAGCGACGGGAACCGTCCGAGCTTCTTCAAGGTGCTTCCGATGGAACCCGTGGCCGGGGTTCCGGCGGATTCCGGGAGTGTCGCCTGGTCGGGGGCAGGAGCGGCGGCAGGAGACGCTTCCGTAGTCGCCGTGGCCGGATCCGGCTGCGCAGCGGCAGGCTTATCAGCCGCTGCCGAGGACTTCTTTTTCTTTAGCCGTAGAATATTCCGAATGCCCGGTTCCAAGACCACTCCGCCGGAGGGAACCTGCGCGACCGCAGCCGCTGCCCCCAAGCTCAAACCGATCAAGATGGCGCCCATTGCAGCTGCGAGGTTGCTTTGGCGGAACGCGGTTGGCAGGTTACAGTACATGCTTGTCAAACTCCAATTGTAGCGGGATCGCATTTGAGGGTCAAATTATCGTATGCTGAAATAATGTCCTTACCATCAATAAATCCTCGCAGCCGCATGTTTGTGATCGCCGCGGCCTTTTGTGCCGCAGCGTCCTTCCCCGTAAATGCGCAAGACAAGACAGCTCCGGACGTCCTGGTACTTGTCGACGGCGAAAGATTGGTAGGCAAGCTGCAGAGTGCCGGCGGCGGAAATCTTGTTTTCCGGAGTAATTTGGCGGGCGAGGTGACGGTAAAGCTGAGCGACGTCCAAGAGCTGAAATCCGAAGGCAAATTCGTGGTATTCGCCAAAGGTGCCGAGGTCCACTCGGCGGCCGATGCACAGAAGCTTCCGACGGGCAGCATTAGCGTAGCCGACAAGAAATTGGAAGTGAAACCAGAGACCGGCCAGTCCCAGTCCATGCCCGTCGATACCGTCGGCAAGGTCATGAATGCGGGTGCTGTTGCGGCGGCCCAGAAGCCTGCCAGCCTGTTCACCAACTGGCACGGGATGACGAACATCGGCATGGCCATGCAGGCAGCCACCACGGACCAACGCAGCATCAACACCGGCGGATTCTTCTCCAAGGACTATCCCGGCCCGGGCTGGCTTTCCACCCGCGACCGCACAACAATCGACTTCTTCGCCATGGCGATGTACATCCACAAGCGGTTCGACGACCCGGCCCGTGTCTTCCTGTACCAAGCCAACTTCGTCCAAGAGCATTACTTCGAAGGCAAGAAGACATTCCTTTTTGCGGGTGCAAGCTTCGAGCACAATTCAACCCAGGGCTTGGAACTGCTGCAAGCCTACGGTGGCGGTGTCGGATACAAATTCTCCGAGGGCGGCAAGCACGGCGACTTTGAAGTGCGTGGCGGCTTGGGCTACATGCACCAATCCTTCAAGTACTCGCCCCTCGACCACAATCTGATCGGATCCCGTTTCGGCCAGGCATACACCAAAACCTTCGCCAATGGCATCGTCTTTAGCGAGCAGGCTGGCATCCGCCCCGCTTGGAACTACTCGAAGGCCTTCTTCGCCGGCGGCAACATGTCGCTGACAATTCCCGTGACACACCACATCGGCTTTACCGCTACCGAGACAGAGAGCTTTGTCAACAACCCGCCGCCGTACCGTCGCAAGAACTCGTTTCAGAGCACGGTGGGAATCAACATTCGCTTCCGCTAGGAAGACTTCCAGTATCCAAACTCTTGGACCGCTGTAGGGCTAATAAGCTCGGCAGCGGTCCTTTTTCATGGACGCCTGCTTGGAGTATTGTGGCGATCGGATTGGGATGGAACAGATACGGCGTTCCGGGTAAAGCGGGATTCAACCTGAGGAGGGCATCGAGTGCCAACGCGAGGAAGTCAACGGACCAAACACGAAGAGCCGCTTGCGTAAGGCAAGCGGCTCTGGGAACAGACTTTTCCGGCACCACCGGATGTTTAGCGCTTGTTGTTGGTGGAACCTTCCCATACCCGGATCGCACGCCGACGAGCCCTGATGGCCTCATAGCCAACACTCCAGATTGACTGGAACGACTGGAAGGACTCCTTGGTGATGCGGGCCTCGGTCAAATCTGAGACAGCGGTGCTGAAAATAGCCAACATCTCGGTGCGAATCGGTTCAATCTGCCGGTCGGAAGTGCTAGTTCGGGCTTCCTCCATCAATTCCATGATACGCCGGTTCTGGCCGTTGGCTTGGGCGACCTGTTCCGCACCCCTCAAGCGTCCCTTGACAATCCAGCCAGCGGCAACCAAAAGGAGGGCCAAAATCACGGCTGTGAACGAATTCGCATGCTCCACAACAAACGGCACCGAGACTGGCGAGAAGTACGTGGAGGCACCCGCATGCAGCGGCGGTTCAAAACCCACGCGCGAGGTAGGTTGGGAAACGCTTCCGAAAAGAACGGCCATGGGCGCGTGCGCTTCCTGTTTGGCAGCGGCGGCTGCCAATTCGGGGCGCATCTCCATGAGAACTTGCAGAAGGAGGCGCACAGGTTCCGGGTCCATGTCTTCCCGCGCCAAAAGATTCACCTTTACACCCAGCGTGTCAATATCGGATGCAGGAACAGGACTTACGTCCCGGTCAGCCGACGCAATGGCGGCGGCGCTGGTGGCCTTGGAGACGGTCGCCGCAGGCTTTTCGGCTGGCTTCTCCGCAGACTTATCAGCCTGCCCCTTGCCCACATTTACTTCCCGACCAGACCCTTTGTAGGAGCCCTTCACAATCTTCGCCGGCGAATAGCCCGGACGCTCAATGTGAATTGCATCTGCTTCCGGAATCGGGATGAACCGCATGTTCACATTGCCTGCGAGTACCGCGATCGAGGCGTTGTGGGGCGGGCGGATTCGGAATACAGCCTCAGCCTCGGAAGGCCCGACGGTGAAAGCGGTACCTGCCGCTTCATCGTTGTTGCCAACAAAGGTGAAGTCGCCATAGTCCAGGCCGAAATGCCTCGCCGTGTACATGAAGGCACCAAACTGATCGTCCCACGAGTCTTCCTTGTCCTCAGGAAACGACGGAAGGGCAACTTTCCGGCCCTTGAGATCCCAAAACTGCTGGATCGTCGAATTCTTGTGGACAAACAAATGGAACTGGTTCTCAAACAGAACAGCCACGCGCCGAGCCTCCACTGAGACCGGCAGATTGCCCTGTGCAGTTGCCATCATCGAGGTCCCGAGTCGCAAGCGTTCCAAATTGTCCTTGGAGCCGACAGTCTCATGCAACGTGATTTCAATTCGGGGGAAACGCTTCTCGGCGACCGTTTTCAGCGCATGCATCATGACGTAAGTCTCGGAATTCGGCGGTCCGACCGCGATGGAGATCCGGTAGGTCTTGATGCTGTTGAAAGCCGACAAGAGAAGAAAGCCGACGAGAAGGGCGCTGGCAAGCGAGACCGCTGCGACTTCTATGTTTATCTGTTTCAGCCTTAGGATCGCGTTTTTCACTGGTTGTCTCTTTTCAGACCGTATGGTGGGAAGGCCGAATGCGTCGTGGGCCGGTCAGGTTGCGCTTGTCGGTGGAACCCGTCATCGAACGCCTACCTCTTCTTCCGTGATCTCGTATTCGGTCTCTAGTGTATTGATTTGAACAGCCATGGGATCAAGGCGTGACTTGCTGAGGAAAAGTTTGACGAATTCCCGAAGTTCCATCACCTCGGCCACGTAAGCTTTGGACTTGAAAGTGGCATTGATCACCTCGGGGGACTTGGGGTCGCCCGCAGCCCGTTCCGTGGCCCGCTTCAGAATGCCCAACGCAATCTCGTGCTTGGCAAGCGCATTGCTTGCAAGCTGAACCCAGCTGTCAGCACGCGCCACATCCTCCAGCAGGCTGGAAACCGCATCCTCCTGAACCAGATTCACCATCTGGGGAAGGAAGGACTCTTGCCGGATTGTTTGGGCCAGCGCGGCACGCTTGGTCCGTATCGACTTGATTGTTTCGATCGCTTTGACAAATTGGTCCCGGATCAAAGGGAAATCGTGGGCGGGGCGGCATACCCGGCATATTGGATGGTGTCTCGCCGGCATCCAACGCCAAGACGAGGCTATTTGCCGTCCGCTGCTCCAACTCTTGTAGATCCCGGGCCTCCGCAACCTGGTGCTTCAACAATCGTGCCAGCGACAGGGCGACGTCGCGCTCACCGGAGGGCCGACCGCAGCCGACCAGCACAAGTGCCACCATGACGGCAGCTGACTTTGCTCCTACCAACCTTGGGAGTACGGTCTGGAAAGGTATGGTCACTTGGTCACCAAGTCGGGGACGTTCCCCAGCATGAGGGGCAGATTGTCGTGGGTGCCCATCACAATCACCTTTGCGTTGGAAGACTTGGACAATTCCAAGGTTGCTTCTATGCCCTTCCACACCAAAATACTGCGTGGAATTTCCCTGACGGTCGCGATGTAGCTTGCCAACGTCGTAGCTTCCTTGGCCTTCCTCTGCTGCTCCTGCTCTTCCCGCTGCAC
>CAITMP010000522.1 GCA_903893525.1 uncultured Acidobacteriia bacterium
CACCATCCCCGCTGCTTCAGCGTCTGGATGGCCGGTGGCGGCATCAAAGGCGGCGTTTCCTACGGCGAAACCGACGACTACAGCTACAACATCACCGAAAATCCGGTCCACGTCCACGATATGAACGCCACCCTGATGCACTGCCTGGGCGTCGACCACACCAAGCTAACCTATCGCTACCAGGGCCGCGATTTCCGCCTAACCGACGTCCACGGTTCGGTGGTGAAGGAACTGCTGGCATAGGCCCTCGCCCAGCTCTCGCACCCACCCAAAACTGCTATCATTCGAAGCGATGCGCTTCGCCCACCTGGCACTTCCGGCCCTCTTACTCACAGCCCTTCTGGCCCAGCAAACCACCCCCGCGCCCGATCCGCTAAAAGACCTCCGCTTCCGCCAAATCGGCCCCTTCCGTGGCGGTCGCTCCATCGCCGTGGCGGGCGTCGCCTCGGACCCCAAGACCTACTACTTCGGCTCCGTCGGCGGCGGCATTTGGAAAACTACCGACGCCGGTCTGAACTGGCTCCCGGTCTCGGACGGGCAACTGAAAACGTCCTCGGTCGGCTCCATCGCCGTGTCCGAATCCGATCCCTCCACCATCTACGCCGGCATGGGCGAATCCTGCGTCCGAGGCAACGCCTCGAACGGAGACGGTGTCTACAAGTCCACGGACGCGGGCAAGACATGGAAAAACGTCGGCCTGCAGCAGACCTACCAGATCGGCCGCGTTCGTGTTCACCCCAAGAACCCGGATATCGTCTACGTCGCGGCCCTCGGCCATCTCTGGGGACCCAACCCGGAGCGCGGTGTGTACCGCACGACCGACGGTGGCCAGACGTGGAAACTCGTGCTCACCAAGGGTCCCGAGGCTGGCGCTGTCGATCTCGCCATGGATCCTTCCAATCCCCGCACCATCTACGCCGCCTTCTGGCAGGTTAGCCGCAAGCCTTGGCGCATGGATAGCGGTGGCCCCGGTTCCGGCCTTTGGAAAACCACCGATGGCGGCGACACATGGACCGACATCTCCCATGCCCAGGGTCTTCCCAAAGGTGTCGAGGGGCGCGTCGCAGTCACCATCTCGCCCGTGAACCCGGAGCGCGTTTGGGCAATGGTGGAAGCCTCCGACGGTGGTCTTTTCCGTTCTGACAACGGCGGCAAGGCATGGACCCGCGTCAACGAGTCCAACTCCCTGCGCCAGCGCGCCTGGTACTTCTCCCACATCTTCGCCGACCCCAAGAACGCCGATGAAATCTACGCGCTCAACGTCGGGGCCTTCCGGTCCATGGACGGAGGCAAGACCTTCTCCGCAATCCGTACACCCCACTCCGACAACCACGACCTCTGGATTTCCCCTGCCGACCCCAGCCGCATGATCGAGGCCAACGACGGCGGTGCCACGGTCACGCTCGACGGCGGCCAGACTTGGTCGACCATTGACAACCAGCCCACCGCCCAGTTGTACCGTGTGGCCCTCGACCAGGACTTCCCTTACCACGCCTACGGTGCCCAGCAGGACAATTCGACCATCCGTATCGCCACACGCGCCACGGGTGCCGGCATCACCGAGAAGGATTGGTACGACGTCGGCGGCGGTGAAAGTGGCTGGATTGCGCCCGATCCCCGCGACTCCGAAATCGTGTACGCGGGTTCCTACGGCAACCTCATCACGCGCCAGGACCACCATACCGGCCAAACCCGCAACATCAATGCCTGGCCGGACAACCCCATGGGTTACGGTGCCGAATCCCTCAAGTACCGCTTCCAATGGAGCTTCCCGATTACCTTTTCACCCCACGACCCGAAAACGCTCTACATCGGCTCCAACGTCCTGATGAAGACCGAGAACGAGGGACAGAACTGGCTGAACATTTCCCCGGATCTCACGCGGGACGACAAGGCCAAGCAGAAGTCCTCGGGCGGCCCCATCACCCAGGACAACACGTCCATCGAATACTACGACACCATCTTCACCGTGGCCGAGTCCCCGTTGGCCAAGGGCCAGATTTGGGCTGGCACCGATGACGGACTCGTTCAACTAACGCGCGACGGCGGCAAGACGTGGACCAACGTGACGCCCAAGGGCATGCCGGAGTGGATCCGCATCAACGCCATCGATCCCTCCACCTTCGACCCCGCCGTGGCTTTTATGGTCGCCACCAACTACCAGCAGGACGATTTCCGCCCCTACCTCTTCAAGACCGCCGATTACGGCAAGACTTGGAAGAAGATTGTGAACGGCATTTCGGAGACGCACTTCACACGCGCCATCCGGGAGGACCCGAACCATCGCGGGCTCCTCTTTGCCGGTACCGAATTCGGCCTCTACATTTCCCATGACGAAGGCGAGAACTGGAAGTCCTTTCAACTCAACCTGCCCGTCACGCCAATTGCCGATCTCGCGTTCCACAAGCGCGAGAAAGAGCTCGTGGTTGCCACCCAGGGTAGGGCGTTTTGGATCTTCGACGATCTTCCACTGCTCTACCAGCTGGATGCGAAACCGGTTTCGGATGTGCGCCTGTTCCAACCCAAGGACGCCTATCGTGGCGGCGGAGGCCGCGGTGGTCGTGGCGGCGGTGGATCCGTCGGGGAGAATCCGCCGGCCGGTGCGACCGTCTACTACTGGTTGAAGGATCGGCCCAAGGGAGATTTGAAGCTTGAGTTTCTTGACTCCGCAGGCAAATTGGTCAGCGAACACTCCTCCAAAGCGCCAGCCGAGCGCCCGGCCGCCCGTCCCGCGGGAGAAGACGACGAGGAAGCGCCGCGCACGCCTCCAGCGGCCCGGGTGACCGCCACCGCCGGTATGAACAAGTTTACTTGGAACGAACGCTACCCCGACGCCACCACCTTCCCCGGTATCATCATGTGGGCCGGCGGCGTCCAAGGTCCCAGGGTATCGCCGGGCAGGTACCAAGTCCGGCTTACGGTGGATGGTCAGACCCAGACGGAGTCCTTCGAAGTGAAGCCCGATCCACGCCTGAAGACGACGCCCGAGGATTACGCCAAGCAGCTCTCGCTGGCGCTGCAAATTCGCGACAAGCTGTCGGAGGCCAACGCCGGAGTCGTGAAGATCCGGGAACTGCGCCGCCAGTTGGAGGAGTTCGCAAAACGCGACGACAAGAAGATCGCTGATGCAGCGAAGTCCCTAATGACCAAGCTCACGGCGGTTGAGGAGGAGCTCTACCAGACAAAGAACCGCGCGGCCGAGGACCCGCTCAATTTTCCGATCAAGCTGAACAACAAGCTGGCATATGTGCTGGGTACGGTTTCGAACTCTGAAAGTCAACCGACCGCCGCGTCCTATATGGTCTACGAGGATCTGGCTCCGAAGGTGAACGCCCAATTGAGGACCCTGCAAACCGTGCTGACCGAGGACGTGGCGGTGTTTAACAAGACGGTCCGCGATACGAATACTCCGGCGGTTGTCACGCCGAAGTAATGTCACGCCGAAGTAGCCCGGCCCCTACTTGAAGTCGTGGGAGGCGGGAACGGGCGAGTAGGGTTCAAGACGCTGGATCCTTTTCGCCCGGACGTGGACAACCTTGTCCACTTTCTGGATCTTGCCTTCTATGACAAGGCAGGGCTCCGTCACGAGGGTGACGCGGTACTTTTCGAACTCGTCCGGCATCACCACAACGTTGAAAATGCCGGTTTCATCCTCCAAACTGGCGAACACGATGCCCTTTGCAGTGCCGGGTCTTTGACGCACCACCACGGCTCCTGCGACACGCACCAGGCCTCCATTCGGCACCCGGTCCAAGTCGCGCGCTGGGGTTACGCCCATCGCGTCCAACTCGGCTCGCCGGTAGTGGAAAGGGTGGGGTCCGATAGTGAGACCGGAACCCTGGTAGTCGGCGGCAAGCCGCTCGGGGATGGTCATCTGTTCGAGCGGGGCCTCGGGACTTAGTTCGGGCACCTCCTCCAACAGGGGTCCAACCGACCGTCCCGCGCGGGCCGCTTTCCACAGCGCATCCCGGCGGTGGGCCGTTGCCAGCTTTGCCAGTGCGCCGGTGGCCGCCAGCGATTGCAGTTCGTCGCGCCGCAGTTTTGGGACACGGCGGGCCAGATCGTCCACGTCGGCAAACGGTTTCGCCTCCACAATCGCCGCCCCGGATTCGGCGCGCAACCCACGGACGTACCGCAAGCCGAGTCGCAGATGCCGTTCCGTGCCCTCTACTATGCAGTCCCATTCCGAGATGTTCACATCCACAGGCAGCACCCGCAAGCCATGTCGCTGCGCGTCTTTTATCAGCACCGCTGGAGAATAGAATCCCATCGGCTGATTGTTCAGGAGTGCGCAGGTAAACGCAGGCAAATAGTGTACTTTCAGCCACGCACTTGCATAGGCGATCAGGGCGAAGCTGGCCGCATGCGATTCAGGGAAACCATACAGCGCGAACGACGTGATCGATCTGACGATGCGGTCCTGGGTCTCGCCAACGATTCCCTTCCGCGCCATTCCGGAACGCAGGCGCGATTCGATTTCCGACATCCGCGCCTCGGACCGCTTGAACCCCATCGCGCGGCGAAGCTCCTCGGCCTCGCCTCCAGTAAAATCTGAAACGATCATCGCCATGCGCAGGAGCTGTTCCTGGAACAGGGGCACGCCAAG
>CAITMP010000523.1 GCA_903893525.1 uncultured Acidobacteriia bacterium
AGCCGCGCATTGGTGAAAACCTCAACGCCCGCACCGGCCAGCATGTCGCGCAGGATCTTTTCGCCCACGTGCGGCTCATGGTACCAGGAGACATCGTTGGCGAACCGGTTCATGCCGTAATATCGGCCCACCCGGTAGTAGAACTCCAGCGCGTAGCCCCCGATCACTTCCTTCTTGCCGTAGTCGGTGTAGCCGAGTCCGCCCGACACCATGCCGCCGATGTGTTTGGTGGGTTCGACCAGCGCGGTCCGAAGGCCTTCGCGGGCGGCCGAAACGGCGGCGATGGCACCACCCGCGGTTCCGCCGTACACGACGACATCGAAATTCCTGGTGGCAGCTTCCAGCGATGCCGAGAGGAGCAACCACACCGCCAATCTACGGCTGCATGACATACGGTCTGTCCCCTTTCCAACCAATCTTCACGAAGGAAAGAAGCCACGTCTTCCCCCTGTCATTGTTGCCCTGGTAGAACAAGTACAGCTGTCCGTCGTCATCCATGAAGGCACCCGGATGCCCGGACTCGGAGGAATTCCAAGAACCCGGTTTACCCACCGCTAGCAACGGCTGGTCACTGACGCGGGTCCAGTGGATGCCGTCCTTGCTGCGGGCGACGCCGATCTGCTGCGGAGCGTTGTTATACGCCCCGGCGTAGAACATGTAGAGCTCTCCGTTGTGCTCCACCACCGAAGGCGCCTCGATGCACTCCTGCTCCCACGGAAGTTCAGGCTTGAGCAAAGGTCCGCCCTCCAACTGCTTCCACGCGGCGCGATCAAAACCGCCGCTTGAGACCGCGCCCACCAGCATCTGCACCTTCATTTTCGGGTCGCGGGTGGCACCGTAGAGGAACCATTTGCCTTGGAAACGGGTCACTTCGGCGTCGATAGCCCGACCCACATTCCAATCGCCCGTGGGATGAAAGATGGGGTTGGAGGTGTCCCGTGTGAAGTTCAAGCCGTCTTCGGAAACGGCATGGCAAATGGCATCGTTGGCACCGTTGCCGTAGGTCTGGTAGAAGAGGTGGACTTTGCCGTCGATAACCCTTGCGTAGGGCGCTGCCAAACCCTTCTTTTCATGCTCGCCCTCTGGTGGAATCTCCGCGATCTTCCTCCAATCCACCAGGTTCCTGCTTTCGGCGATGCCGACCGCCCAACCGTCGCCGGGACGCTTGTCGCCGTAGGCGGGAACTGAAAAATACATCAGATACCGGCCACGAAACTTGATCACGGACGGGTCCTTCGCGAAGGGTCTGCCCAGGCGTGCCGTGTCCCCCCACAGCATTCTGGGGGCGGTTGCCGGGTCGGCTGCGATAGCTGCGGTTGCGGCCAGAAGGGTTGCGATGGCGATCTTCACTGAGGAAATTATACCGGTTCGGGTTTCCGGCGGCATCCTCGTGCGTTGCGCGCAGTCAAGCCGCAAAGTCTCCTATTTACATTTCTTAACTTCACTGCGAGAGAAAGATAAGTTCCGGTTGTAAGTGCGTTAAGAAGTGTAAACAACATGGCCCTTAGGAAACTATTGCTCTGCCAGCCCGCGTCCACGGGCTATTGGGAGTATCATGAAAACAAAACCGAACCCGAAATATCTCCATCTCTGTTTACTTCTTGCTTCTGTCCCATGTCTTGCTCAGGAGTCCGGTTCCGTGCGGGTTGCGGTCACGGACCCGAGCGGCGCGGTCGTCGTGGATGCGCAGGTTTTGGTCTCCGATGAGTCGCACGGCACGCAGCGGGCCGCGAGCTCTGAGGACGACGGAGGCTATACGCTGCAGGGCCTCGATCCAGGACTCTACCGGCTGGAAGTGACCAAGCCGGGCTTCGAGGCCTAGATCATCGAGAAACTGAGACTGCACGGTCG
>CAITMP010000524.1 GCA_903893525.1 uncultured Acidobacteriia bacterium
AAAAAGCTGTTTGCGGGGGCTCAGAGGCTCCGGGTTCCGAGGCGCCGGGTTCCGAAGGGGTGGGTTCGCACGGGGCAGGTTCCTGGGTTGCCGGATCGACGGCGGCCGGTGCGTCGGCTCGAGGTTGTTCGGCTGGAGGCTGTTCGGCTGGAGGCTGTTCGATATCCGGCGCGAGATCGGTGACGGCGGGGGCAGGGTCGTCGTGACGGAACTTGCGGTAGAGCATGAGACTGCGGGCGGCGCGCTCATAGGCGCGGGTGTGGCGGGTCTCGTAGCGTTCGAGGAGGGTGAAGGCGTTGTCGCCGGAGGCGAGGGTGGAGGTGGCGAGGTAGAGGGCGTGGCCGGGGTCGACCAGTTGGTCGGTGGGGACTTCGAGCGCGGACTCGTGGTCTGCCATTTGCTGGGCGAGGGCGGCGGATTCCATGGCGACACAGCGGCTGCGACGCCAGCTGGAGAGGACCATGGTTTCGACGAGGGAGCGCTCATGCTCGTCCCGGGGTTGGAAGGCGGCGTGGATGTCGTGGGAGAGTTCGAGGAAGGCATCCTCGGATTCGCGGGGGACGACAGCCATTTTGGCGAGGTGCCCGTGGCGGAGGGCGTTGCGGGCGCAGACGGCCTTGCCTTCCGGGGTGACGGGACCGCGGGATTTTGCTCCGTTGGCACGGGCGGCCTCAATCTGGGCGGCGGTGCGGGTTTTGGGGATGGGGGTAAAGTGTTCCATAGCCGGTTCGAGTGTAGACCGACGGGGTGGGAAAACGGGGGTGCCGGGGCCGATCGGGCGAGGCCTGATCGTGAGGTTTTGGTCTTAGTTTGTTGGATTTGGGGGTTTTGAAACTTTATTTTCGCGGTCTGTGACGAGGGGCGGTATTGACTTAATTTTCGACGGATCAGACGGTTCGCCCGGCCAGTCCAAGGGTGGGCTGCGGCAGCGAGCATGTGTCGATCATGCTGCCGATGAACGACGTTTTGGAACCGTCCCGGCCCTCGATGATACAGGCTTTGCCGTGTAGAAACGGGGCGGCGGCGGCGGAGACGACCCGGAGGTCCACGTTGCCGCTCTTGAGCAGCCCATATACCTGCTGATGGCGTTTGCGGTGGACCAACGTATCGATTTCATCGAAGCCTTCGTTCCACTTCTCTTTGATAGCTGTCTCACGGGCGAGACGGGAAGCTTGGATGTCCTTTGGGTCCAAGTCACTATTGCAGACAATCTGGATGGAATCGATGGATTCGAGTTGCTCATGGACCAGTTCGAAGGCGGAAGAGCGGAAATAGCCGGCGACCCTGCAGTATGACTTTGCGGTGACAAGGCGGTCTTTCAGGAGACGTGGCTTAGGCCACCCGTTCGGGAACTGAAGCGGTTGAGGGTGTTCATGCCGGGCAAATTCCCGCAGGAGATGAACCAGTTTGATGTTCCAAGCTGCGTTGGATCTCATGACACAGGGTCAGGGCAGTTTGCAAAGCTTGGAGAGCTTCGTCGGAGTCGGGTTCGTAGGGCGCATCCGGGTAGCGAAACAGAGTCGCGTAGTCGGTCAATTCCTGCACCCGCTTTAGCAGTGGCTCCAGCGAAGGGTCCAGCGCGGCGCACTTCGCGCCAAGCTCAGTCAGATCATGCGTCTTTCGGAAAGGCGTGCGGTGCAGGGTGAGGAAAGCCTTGGCCGCTTTTTCGGCAGCTTGCTGGCTATGGAATACGGAACGCGATGGTTCAATCCCGGTTAGCGCCGAGGCTGCAACCCGGTCCTTGGCGGCCTCGCGGAGCCACTTGGCAACTTCCTCAACCAACGGGTCGGAGACATCTCCAGAATCGGGCATGGTCAGATTTTGTTGAAGGATTTTGGGACGCGTGCATCGAAGAGCAGCCGGCCCTCGCGCATAATGGTGGCAGGTAGCGACGTAACCACGTAATGCGCCCGCTTGTCGAAATCGCTTTCGGCGAAACGCAACACATCAATGGAGGCGTCAAGCCCCCAGAACCTGCCATGAATGCTCCGATCCCTGAAAAGCTGAGGCTGCGCATCATCCGGCAGGAGCACGCAGAAATCGAAATCACTGTCGGGGCCGGAATCACCCCGTGCTTCGGAGCCAAACAAGTAGATGCGTAGGGGATCGTAGAAATCAATCAGCCGATTTGTAATCTCTGCAATCAACTGAGGGGTCGCAGGCCGCTCGACCCTAGGCGACAGAGGGGCCGATAATTGGCCGATCCGTTCGGGCGGGGGCAAGGAAGTTGCAGTGATTTGGGTGGTGTTCGTTGCCATCGCTCTCCTTTTCACGACCCAAGCGCACGGCATGCCCACGAAGGACCACTCCACCGCGTGCCACCGCGAACCCATTATTGCATGAAACGGGCTATTGCATGAAATCGGGCGAGCTCATATATCAGGGTCTGGGGTAGACCACGGCTACATTGTCGACCGCAATTGAGAAGGGTTTCGGCTGCGAGGTTGGAGCGCTTGCCGCAACCGGCACGAGCCAGGTGACTTGGAGGATCTGTCCTGTAAATGAAAGGGGCTGTCCGAAGCCTCGTTGCCTCAAGTTGGAGAAGGCAACCCGAAACTTGGTCCAGCCGTTGGTCGCGGGGAGGTTCACGCCATGGAAGTCAAAATCAGATACGTCAATGTCCTCCAACTGTACACGGAACGGAGTTGTGGAATTGGCCCAGAACTCGAACCCGCTAGCTCCGAGGGTTTTCAAATCGACAACCTCACCCACGTACGAACCAACTGGAAGGTAGATGCCTGAATACTGCTGGACCACGCCCGACAGCCGTGAGCAATTTGGAACCAGCAACATGGCATCTTGGGTGGGCGTTCCGCCCGAAGAGCAGCCGCCTAGTGAAAACGATACCTTGCTCTGGCCTCCGGTTTCCGAATCTGAAAAAAACTGGAATGAACGGCCCAGGTAAGCTTGGTCCCGGGAACCAGCCGCATCCTGGACATACACAACCGCACCATTGAAGGAGTCCACCGATAACTGCACCGTACTGCCAGCCGGAGGGACGTCCAACTGCCTTGCAACGACAACGGGCTGCTGGCTTCCGTTTAAGAACCTTTCCACCAAAATCGTGACGGTCTCGCTCTGGTCGGAATAGTTCATAACCCGGAGTTTCAATTGCCCGGGGAAGTAACTGGCCTGCTGGACCATGACAGTCGGGGACCGTGGCGTGCCCGTATTCACGAAGGAGACTGAACCCAGGGAGAGCCATGCGGCGAGACTGGCCTTCAACAACGCATTCAGATGGACTTGGCTCACGGCCCACAATTCGACAGTGACTGCGTCAACGGCATTGGGAACCACAGGGTAGTCGTCGGCGAGGTGTCTTGAGTCGATGACGATGCTGCCATCCGACAATCGCCAGGCGACGAACTGGGTAGCAACCTGATTGCCATTGGGTGCCTTGGTGGTGTAGGCGGGGAAATACGCATTATTCGCCGCCAAAGTGGTCATTCCGGTGAATTCGGCGGCGTCCGACACAAGGCGGCAGGTCTTGGCGTTGTGAACGTAGGGGCGGAGGTCGTTTGTGCGGAGTAGAAGTGCACCGTCCAAGAAGGACTTGGAGCCCGCTGGGGAGAAAGCGAAGCCCGCCGCATCGGCTGCGTTGGAGATGCCGATAACCGCTGGGTCGACACGGGTTCTCGCCATTCCCGACCACGGTGCCGGGGCGAATGCCTCTAAACTAACGACCGCAGCCCGCATAAATGGGCAGGCGATCCAAGCGATGGCGAGAATGAGCGACGCCTTACGAATATACATTACTGTTTCTCCGGCGCTGCAGCGGTTCCAAGTTTGGGGACCGATGGCCTCAAATGGAAATAACGGAGGTTGGAACGGCTCCTGAAGGCATCGGAGGCCACGTTCCAGATTGGTCCGGACTCGTTTCCGGCACCGAGTGGCGAGGGGACTGGCAGGAGTGGGGGGGGACTGGGCTGGGCCGGATCTGCCGGGCGTCCCGGCAGCGGCCCCTGGGACAGCATCATATCTTCCAGCACATTGATCAGGATCAGGGTGTCCGACAGCCACTTGAGCAGGTTTCCGTGATCGGTAGGCACCCGCAGGGTCGAAACGACGTTGCCACTGGTGGGCGGCAGGCCAGGAGCCATCAAGCCTTTGCCCGAAAACACCATCCAAGCATTCGTAGAAGGGTCTAGTTGCATGCTCAGGGGATGGAAGAAAAGCGGAGGCGTGTACGGGTCGATCGCAAGGAGGTTTTGGATCTCCGGTCTGCCAGAGTCCGATAGAGGGTCTTCCGTCAACAGCATGTTGTTGATAGTGTTGCAACCCGAGCTATAGCAGGCGGCAAAACTTAGAACAGTGGAGTCATTCTCGAAATCCTGAGCCAGCGAAGTCCCCGGTTTGGTCATGTTGTTTCCATCCCAGCTATAGGTCACGATACTGATGTCGTAACCTGGAAACAGTGATTGCAGAGCGGGAAGCGCAAGCCCGACTTCGGGACTCGACGTGTCGGCACCGGGACGTTCCCAGCCACCGACAAACGTCACCTTGATGGTCTTCTTCGTAGCCTTTGCAAGAAACTGGGCATCCAAAGGCGCCTGCAAGAGCGTCAGGACCACGAGGGAGCAGGCGACAACCACGAGCTTTTGAAACGGCATGCGGCCTCCGATTGACTATGCTTTCACCCTAGCACGGCGGCCGGAAGGAAGAAAGAGGGCCATTCCAAGGCCAAGGCGTCGGAACGGGGGACGCGCATGCAGCGGCAGCGGCACCAGCCGGTGGAACGGATGTTGGAGGAGTTGCCGCTGGGTTGCGACATCGGGGCGAAGAGGAACAGCAAGGGCAACGAGGAATACTGGCGCGGTTACAAACTCCACCTACGTGGCGGACGGGCAAATCCCCATCACCGCGTTGCTCCAGATGATTTGTGGTCGCAGATCCGTATCGAGTTTTACAAGGATGAGGCGGATGCCGTGTTCAAAGCTTTGGTGGAATAGGTTGTTCCAGCATAGCGATGCTTGGATAGGGTCGGGATGGCTGCGAATGCTTGCTGGCGCTGTGGAATGTTCGGTTATGGCGACCTGGAAAGGTCGCCGCAGCCAAGAATGGCTGCCCTACAACGGCCTCGGATGCGTCGCGCCTACGGCCCAAAAGAGTGATGAAAAAGGGCTGGCGCACGGGGATGTGCGGTTATGGCGACCTGAAAGGCCGCCGCAGGCACGAATGCCTGCCCTACCGGGGGGAGGCTGGCGTTTTCGGTTTTGCTTGCGGCGGACAAAGGCGGTCACGGCCGACTTCAGCCTGGTTTTGCAAGTGGGTCACGCGCGGTGGAACTTTATATTTTGTGTGTTTTGTGATGGTTGGCGAAACTGCCGGCCTTGGCGGGGGGTGGGCTTCTGGTTAGATGTTGGGCGTGAGACAGTTTCTTTCCGAATACATCAGACCTGCTCTGCGGCTGGAATCAGCAGCGGAAGTGGACCCCGTGGAGTTTGCGCGAACGCGGTTGGGGTTCGAGCCGGACGAGCGGCAGGCGGCGGTGATGCGGTCACAGACCAAGCGGGGGATTTTGAATTGCTCCAGGCAGTGGGGGAAGTCGACGGTTGCGGCGGCGATGGCCGTGCACCGGGCGGCGACGCGGCCGGGGTCCGAGGTGATGGTGGGGAGTCCGTCGGGAAGGCAGTCGGGCGAACTGCTGCGGAAAGCCGAAAAGATGGTGCGGCGGATGGGGATGCGGGTGGAGCGGGACGGGACGAACGAGATTTCGATCCAGTTCAAGAACGGGTCGCGGATTGTGGGTCTGCCGGGGAAGGAGGGGCGGATCCGGGGATTCTCGGCGTCGTTGCTGCTGTTCGACGAGGCGGCGTACATGGAGGACGAGACGTATGAGAGTCTGAGGCCGCTGATTGCGACGACCGAGGGGGACATTTGGATGATGTCGACGCCGAACGGGAGGAAGGGATTCTTCCACCGGACTTGGGAGTTCGGGGGGAGCGAGTGGCTGAAGGTTCGTGGGCCGGGAACGGAGTGCGCACGGATTTCGGAGAAATTCCTGGAGGAGGAACGGGCGACGTTGGGGCCGGTGAAGTTTCCGCAGGAATACCTGTGCGAGTTCACGGAGGCGGAAGGGGCGATGTTCGACCGGGTGGTGATCGAGCGGGCGCTGGACAAGTCCGTGAAGGCTCTGGATTTGGCTTGAGGTGGAGCGGCGGCGGAAAAGGAGGAGAGGACCATGTTTTATGTCGGCGTGGATTTGGGACAGCGGCGGGACCACACGGCGATTGCGGTGGTGGAGAAGCTGGAGGCGCACAGGCCCTGGAACGAGGTGGAATTCCGGGGTCTGCATGTGCGGTATGTGGAACGGGTGCCGCTGAAGACGCCCTATCCGCTGGTGGTGGAGCGGATCCGGAGGATGGTGAAGCGGGAGCCGTTGCGCGGGGACTGCATCCTGGCGGTGGATGCGACGGGCGTTGGCACGCCGGTGGTGGATCTGATGCGGCGGGCGGACATGGGCTGCGAGATTTCCCCGATCACGATCACGGGCGCGGGACGGGCGGCGCTGCACGGGAATGTCTGGAGCGTGCCGAAGATGGACCTGTGGGGCGCGCTGACGGTGATGCTGGAGCGGGAGGAACTGCGGATCGCGGAGGGGATGGCGGGGGCTGGAGCTTTGGTTCGGGAGCTGGAGGAGTTGCAGTTGTCGAGCGGTTCGGCCCGGGCCGGGGAGCGGGACGATTTGGCGATGGCGTTGGCTCTGGCGGTGTGGAAGGCGACGCGGCACGGGTTCGGGGTGACTGGCGGTGGGCAGCGGACGGATGGGTATGATGCGGTGCTGCGGTACCACTGCCGGTTGTAGGACGGCGAAAAAGTGCTGGCCATTGGTTGCCGCCGGCTCGCGGTCGCCGGGTGGCGTGCTGGCAGATGAAATGATAGTGAGCGACAATTTATGAACCCCAAGGGACAGGACGACGCAGTCCGGCGCGAGTTGGAGTTGATCGGCGGCAGTGCCACTTTCCGACAGGTGGACCGGTTGAAGCGGTTCCTTGAGTTTATTGTTCTGGAAACGGTGGCTGGACGCGGCAACCAGTTGAAGGAATATGTGGTCGGGGTCCAGGTGTTTGACAAGGACACGAATTTCGACCCCCGCACCGATCCAATCGTGCGGGTTCAGGCCCGTCGGTTGAGGTCGCGATTGGCGCGCTATTACGCCGACGAGGGCCAGCAATCGGTCCTGGTGATTGAACTCCCGAAGGGCGGGTATACGCCGTCGTTCCGGAGGAACGAAGTGGTGGCGACCAAGCGCTCGGTAGCCGGGGCATTGGCACGGCAAAATACGGTTTCGGTGGCACCGTTCGACGACCAGAGTGAAGACGGGGATCTGGGTTACTTCTGCGGCGGGTTGGGGCAGGAGATTGTCCACCGGATGATTGGGTCGGAGACGCTGCGGGTGTTGGCGTGGGAGCACAAGGCGGATGCCGCAATGATTGTGTGCGGCAGCGTGCGGAAGGCCAAATCGCGGGTGCGGGTGTCGGTGCAGCTGATTGACGGGGCGAGCGGAGCCTATCTGTGGTCGGAAGTGCTGGATGGCGAGGCGGCGGACGCGCTGGACATCCAAGGGCGGGCGGCGCAGGCGGTGGTGGCGAAACTGGACGACAGTTTTGGACCGAACTCGTTGCGGCGGGGGTTTCCGAGGGCGGCGGAGAATCTGGCGGCCCGCAACCTGTATTTGCAGGGCAGATACCATCTGAACCAGCGGTCCGAGGAGAGCCTCCGGAAGGCGGTGGAGTTCTTCGAGAAGGCGATTGTGGAGGATGGTCGGTTTGCACAGGCGCACTCAGGTTTGGCCGATGCGTACAGCCTACTGGGGCACTACGGGGTGTTGGCACCGGCAGAGGTGTGGACCAAAACGGCGTCGAGCGCCGCGTCGGCGGTGATACTGGATGAGAGTTGCGTTGAATCGAGGACGTCGCTGGCGCATGTGCGGTCGACGCAGGATTGGGATTGGCTGGAGGCGGAACGGGAGTTCCGGAGGGCGATCAGCCTGGACCCCAGGCATGCGACGGCGCATCACTGGTATGCGGTTTCGTGCTTGGCACCGATGGGGCGTTTGGACGAGGCGCTGGAGGAGATCCTGATTGCGCAGTCGTTGGACCCTGTTTCGTCGATTATCGGGCGCGAGGTGGCGGTGATCCATTACTACCGCCGGGATTTCGACACGGCGTTGGAGAACATTGACCATACGGTGGAACTGAATCCGCACTTTTCGCCCGCGTATTGGACGCTGGGGCTGATCCAGGAGCAAAGGGGGGATCTGGACGAATCGATGGCGGCTTTCCAGAGGGCGGTGCAGCTCTCGCCGGGTAATCCGCGGATGAAGGGGGCTCTGGGGCGTGCCTATGCCCTTTCCGGAAAGCGCGGGGAGGCGCTTGGGATCCTGGAGGAACTGCGGGGCGTGGCGGACCGGCGCTATGTATCGCCGTTCGATCTGGCATCGATGCACTTTGCGCTGGGGGACGAGGAGACGGGATTCCAGTGGCTGACGAAGGCGTTTGAGGATCGGTGTTTCGAGCTGCTGTCGATCCGCGTGGATCCCAGATTTGATCTCTTGCGGACCAATCCCAGGCTGGAGGAGTTGGCACGGCGGTTGGGTTTGGCGAGGGTTTGAGACCTGCAAGATGAAAGCGCTCGCCAACGATCGAGCGCGACAGTGAAGCGGTCATACGGGGGTGTGCCAGCTTCGAGAAGCCCTCAACCCTACCGCCAGACCGTCATCACCAGCCCGCCTGATACAATCAATGCCCCGCCCAGCAAAATGGGCGTCGTAATCCGATCTCCGAAAACGAAATACCCCAACCCCTGCGCGACCACGAAAAACAGCACAACATAGACGCCCAACAGGCTCCCGAACGACCATGGCGGTCGGTTCACCAGCCATCCGTAGGCAAAAAGAACGACTCCCGCCAAAACGTACAGTCCCACGCGCGTCGCCATGCTTCCCGCGTGCATTCCCTTGCGCATCAGCGCGTCGCCGCCCGCCTCCAACAGTGCGCACACTGCAAGAATGGCGAACGTCGCCCAACGTCCCATTTCCTGGTTCATGAATTCCCTTCCCCGTTCCCCTTCGCCACCGGATACTGCAGAGACTCCATCAACCACTCGCCATTTTCCGCCACCGCACCTTTGAGGTTTTCCACCAATTCCGCGCGCTGTTCATACAACCGGCTGGGCTCGCGCCGACCATGCTTCTCCAGCAACGCCTTCACCAGGAACGGCATCACCATGGAGTAGTCGCAGGGCAGGCTCTCGGTGGAATTCATGTAGGTGTCCTTATCGACCTTGCCCCAAGTGACGGCCTCCGCTGGAGGGCAGGATGACAAGGATCCGTCCGTCACGGGAGCCGTTGTAATCTGGACATCAAATTCGTAGCCACGCACATCCGGCAGCCCCAGCACTTGCCCGAGGGCCGGTTCCGGCTGCAGATTGAAGTTCTTCGGCACGCCGCCGCCCAGGATCAAGGTCGCAATCGACTTCGGACCGCTCGAAAACAGTCCCCAATAGTGATACGCACAGGCCTCGAAGACTTCCGCGTGCAGGTCGAGTTCGAATGAGTACTCCGGGATCAGGCCGGCCTGCTTCATCGCCCACAGCTTCACCGAGTTCAGGAACACGCTGCCATCGGAGGGCGCGCCCACGAAAACCGGAATCCCCAATCGCGAACAGGTGGAAAGGAGGCCCGGCTCGACTCCGTTCGATTTCTCCTGTGCCCCGTAGTAGAGACCAAGCCGGTGCCGCAACTCGGTTCCGGTCATCTTCTTCTGGAATTCGGGACGCCGGAGCATCGCCGCGAGGAATTTGTCCTGGTCGAGGAGAACTTCCTCGTCGAAGCCCATGTCGGTGACGCGGATGACCTTCTCGTCGCGCAATGCGGCATCGTCGCCGGAAATCGGAACCTCATAGACGGTGTCCAAAAGGTGTGCATTGAGACTCCGGTGGCCGTCGTGGTAACAGACCGCGTCGGTGGTCGAAATATAGGCGACCCAGCCGGTCTCCAACAGGGGAATCAGCCACGACTGGTGCTGTCCTGAAACGGTCACCGGCCCGGCGATGGAGAGCGTAACCGGGCATCCCATCCCGATCGCACGGTCCAGAATGGTGTAAACGCGGCGCAGGATCGCTCCGCCGAAAGCCGGCAGGCAATGCTCGAAAATTTCATGAACGGAATGGACTTCGTCGACCCGGCGCACGCGCACCGGCCGCCGTTGATCGCGGGGCATAAACTTGATTTTCGCACCCGCCCCGTTCCGGCTATGCCGCCGCGTTGAGCGCGGCCAGTTCGGCCAAGTCCAAGCTGCCGGTATAGATCGCCATTCCTACGGCGCAGTGGATCCGCATGGCCGTCAAAGCCCGGATGTCCTCAAGAGTCGTAATGCCGCCGGCCGCCGTGATTTCCAAATCGGTGGCCGCGCGCAGACGACGGAACCATTCCAGATCGGTGCCCTGCATCATGCCTTCCTTGTCGACGTAGGTGCACAGGAAGCCCGAGCAGTACTGTTGGAGCTGTTGGATGGTCTCCTCGGCGGTAAACTGCGTGGCTTCGCGCCACCCCTTCACCACGATCCTGCCGTCCTTGGAATCCAAGGCCAGCACGACCCGATCCTTGCCAACGGCGTCAATCAAGGTCTTGAGAAAACCTTGGTTGGGACCATTGGGGCCAAAAGCCGCAGTGCCCACGATCACCTTGAAGGCACCTTGGTCGAGAAGTGCCTCGGCCCGCTCAACAGTTCGAACACCCCCGCCCACGCGGACAGTCGCCTTCGAGGCCAGCATTTCCACAAGTCCATCGTTGCTCCCTTTGCCGATGGCTGCGTCCAAGTCGATGACTTGGATCTGGGGAAAGGCGGCAAACTTGGCCAGCATTTGGTCCGGGCTGTCGCCTTCAAGGGCCTTTTCGCGGCCTTGGACGAGCTGGACGACCTTGCCGTCCATCAAATCGATACAGGGAAAAATCAAGTAGTTGTCCTATTTGGTTGGAGCGGTTTTGCGAACAGGGATTCCCGCGCGGTCCAGGTGTTCCTTCAGGTCCGCTACCGTGTACGTGCCGTAATGGAATACTGATGCCGCGAGGGCTGCATCGGCTTCACCTTCTGTTAGCACTTCCAGAAAATGGTCGAGCGTGCCAGCTCCGCCCGAGGCGATGACTGGAATGCGGGTGGCTCTGGAAACGGTCCGCGTCAACTCGCAGTCGAAGCCGGTTTTCACGCCGTCAGCGTCCATGGAGGTAAGAAGGATCTCGCCCGCGCCCAGTTCCTCGCCCTTGGCGGCCCATTCGACGGCGTCGATGCCCTCGTCCACGCGCCCGCCCCGGGTAAAGACGTGCCAGCTTCCGCCGGAGTGCCGTCGGGCGTCGATTGCGAGAATCACGGCCTGCGCCCCAAACTCCTGGCTCAATTCGGATATGAGCTCGGGACGGCGGACAGCCGCAGTGTTGACGGAAACCTTGTCGGCACCCGACATGAGAATGCGGCGCGCATCCGCGATGGAGGTAATGCCGCCGCCGACCGAAAGCGGAATGAAGACCTTGCGCGCAGTCCGGAGAACGACGTCGGCCATGGTGGCTCGTTCGTCACTGGAAGCGGTGATATCCAGAAATACCACCTCGTCGGCACCCTGCTGGTTGTAGCGTTCGGCCAGTTCGACTGGATCCCCGGCGTCGCGAAGATCCACAAAGTTGATGCCCTTGACCACACGGCCCGCGGTGACGTCCAAACAGGGAATGATTCGTTTTGCCAGCATTCCGTTATAGCTCCACGAAGTTTTTCACGATGGCCAAGCCCAACGGGCCCGACTTTTCGGGATGGCATTGCACGCCGAACACATTGCCTGATTCCAGTACCGCCGTGTAAGGGATGGAATATGTGCAAGTTGCAGCTGTTTGTTCAACCACTGGAACATAGTAGCTATGGGCGAAATAGACGTGTGGCTTGAGCGGCAGGCCAGCCAGGAGACGCGACGGGCGGACCAAATCCAGCTCGTTCCAACCCATGTGGGGAATCCGGGCGTGAGGCTCCATGGCGGCTGGGTCGAAGCGCTTCACCATGCCGGGGAAGATGCCGAGCCCACGCTGGTCGGGAGCCTCCTCGCTCGCTTCGAAGAGCCCCTGCAGTCCGAGGCAGATTCCGAGGAAGGGCACGCCCGCCGCAATCCGGTTCAGGAGGGCGTTGCGGACATCCATTTCATCCAACGCGCCCAGCATCTGGCCGAAGTGGCCGACGCCCGGCAGGATGATTTTCGGGCAGCGTTCCAGACCGGCAGCATCGCGGACCAATTCGTACTGCGCACCGATTTCGTCCAGCGTGTTCTGGACCGAGCGCAAATTCCCTGCCCCGTAGTCGAAAATGCCAATCACAGCAAACCCTTCGTGGACGGGAGTTGATCTTTCAGCCGCTCGTCGGTGGAACAGGCGTAGCGCATCGCCCGCGCCCAGCACTTGAAAATGGCTTCCAATTTGTGGTGGTTGGAACGGCCGTAGAGGATTTTGGCGTGCAAATTCGCCCCGGCGTGGACCATGAACCCATCGAAGAAGTCGGGAACGAGCTCGCTTTGCAGGTCGCCGACGAGCCGGACGCGCACCAAATCCTTGTAGACCAGGGCTGGACGTCCTCCGAGATCCACTGCAACCACGCACAGTGTTTCGTCCATCGGCAGGACGAAATATCCGGCGCGGTTGATGCCGACACGGGTTCCGAGCGCCTTCGAAAATAGCTGGCCGATGACGATTCCAGTGTCCTCAACGGTGTGGTGCTGATCGACATCGAGGTCGCCGGTGGCTTTGAGGGTGAGGTCGAAGCCGCCGTGCTTGGTGAATAGCTCCAGCATGTGGTCGAGAAACCTGATGCCGGTGGAGATATCGTACTTGCCGGTGCCTTCGATAGTCAGACGGCCATAGATTTGCGTTTCTTTTGTATCGCGCTGGATCTCAGCTGTACGCGGATTAGACAAGGGACTGCTCCAAAGTATTGATATCGGGGAGGATCGCGACGGCTCCATGCTCCCGCAGCAAGCGCACAACTTCGTCGTAGCGGGAATTGTGCGGCTCCACGATCCCGATGAAGGGGACACCGGCAGCCTTTCCCGCCCGCGCGTCGTCCACGGTGTCGCCGATGTACCAGCACCGTCCGTGCGGCACGGATTCGCGGATCTTGATCAGGCCCTCGGGGTGCGGCTTCGGGATCTCGACGTTGTCGACACCCATGATGGGATCGAAATTCACGGAAGTGAACCGATCCAGTGTCAGTTTCGCCTCCCAGTTCAGGCGTCCGGTAAAGATGCCGAGGATGTGCCTTTCAGCGAGGGATTCCAGCGTTCCGGGCTGGGCGATCCAGCGTTCCTTCAGGATCAGTCCATTTGAACCATCGCCATGGAAGATTTCCTGGAATCGCGTTACCACCTCGTCGAACCGCACATCGCCACCCAGACCGGTGATGAACTCGTAGGACAACTTCCAATCATCGTTGTATCCGCCCCGGTTCTTCCAGTCCTGAATTTCGATGCGCGAAGGCTCGTAACCGGTAAAGTGGTGGACCGTCGCCTGAATAGTTGCCCGGTAGGATTCCGCGACGTCCACCAGGACGCCGTCCATATCGAATACGATCAGATCTTTCACTACTTGGTGCTCCAGATTGCGGTCAGTTCCTCAACGATGCGCGCGGCTTGTTCCTGTGTTCCTGCCGTGATGCGCACGCCGCCGGGAATCTCATAGCTGCGGTCGCGGACCAGGATGGCCTTGTCGCGCAGGCGGTCGCGAACTTCGATGGCGCGGTCGCCGAAATATCCGAGGACGAAATTGGCAGCGGACGGTGCGTAGGCGATTCCCAGATTCTCCAAGCCTTGCTGGATCAGGTTCCGGGCTTTCAAAGCACCTGCTACATATTCCGCAACGTAGGCCGTGTCCGCGACGGCGGCTTCGGCAGCCAGCGCCGCCATTGAATTTACGCTGTAGGGCGATTGCGCCTTGTGCAGGTACTCGACGTTCCCCGCCTGGGAAAACAGGCATCCCATGCGCATGGCCGCCATGCCATAGACTTTGGAGAAGGTCCGGCTGACGAACAAGTTGGGGGACTGCCCGATGAGGGGCAGCGCGGTCACGCCGTGGAATTCGAAATAGGCTTCGTCGATCAGAACAACCGCGTTCGGGGCCGCGTGCAGAATCTGCTCGATTTCTGGAATGCCGATGGCTGTGCCGGTCGGGTTGTTGGGGTTGGCGACGAGGATTGCGCGGGTTTTCGGGGTGATCGCGGCCATCAGTGCAGCGAGTGGAAAATCGAGGTTTGGCGGCGGTCCGAAGTCCACCTCGATCACCTTGGCTCCGGCCACCTCCGCATAAAACCGGTACATGGCGTAGGACGGACGGAGCGAAAGTACCTCGTCACCGTCATCGACGTAGGTGTTGATCAGAACCTGAATCGCTTCGTCGGTGCCGTTCGACAGCAACATTTCATCCGGCGAGACCTGGAAAAACGCGGACAGCGTGCGCTTGACCGAGGTGTAGTCGGGGTAGACGGACAGGCCTTCCGCCGTGAGCCGTTGGCGCAGGAACGCGAGGACGGCGGGCGAGCAGCCGACCGTGTTCTCGTTGAAATCCAGCCGCATCTTTTCAATGCGGTTGCCTGTGGGCGGGTGGTAGGGGGCCATCGCCTGGACTGCGGGCCGCGGGGTTGGAGATTTAGACAAGCCGCACCTCCACAGACCGGGCGTGCGCTTCCAATCCCTCCGCACGGGCAAGTGTCGTCACGGACGGGGCAAGTCCGGCGAGAGCTGCGCGGTCGAGTTGCTGTACGGAGATCACTTTCACGTAGTCCGCTGCCGATAATCCGCCCCGCAAACGGGCCACGCCGCTGGTGGGCAGCACATGGTTCGGGCCCGATGCGTAATCGCCAGCCGCTTCCGGACTGAACGCTCCCACAAAGACGCCGCCCGCGTGGCGGATCCGGGGCAGCAGTTCCCCATGGTGGATCGAGAGGTGCTCAGGGGCGAACTCGTTGGAGAGTTCGACGGCTTCGTCGAGCGAATCCACCACCAGGATTGCTCCGTTGCGATCAATGGACTCGCGCGCAACGTCCGCAGTGGTGAGTGTCTGCAACTGACGCTCGATTTCCAGCGCGACAGCCTCTGCCAGGGAGCGGGAGGTGGTGAGCAAAATTGCCGAGGCGTCAGTATCGTGTTCGGCCTGCGCCAGCATGTCGGCGGCGAGAAAACGTGGGTCGGCATCGGCGGCGATGATGAGGATTTCGGTTGGTCCAGCAACAAAATCGATCCCGACTTCGCCCGCAAGCAGCTTTTTGGCCGCCGCGACATAGATATTGCCGGGCCCGACGATCCTGTCGGCCCGTGGCACGGTTTCGGTACCGTAGGCGAACGCGGCAACAGCCTGGGCACCGCCCATTTGGAAAACATGGTGGGCTCCGAGGATGTGCGCCGTCCCCCACACCTCGTCGACCGGTTTCGGACAAGCGACACAAACGTTGGGAACACCAGCCACCAAAGCGGGCACCACCGTCATGATCACGGTGGAGGGCAACGGATAGCGGCCTGCGGGCACATACGCGGCAACCGTATCCAAGGGCCGGACCAACTGGCCCACCCTGTGGCCGGGGCCGAGCTCGACCATGGATTCGCGGGGGAGTTGGAGTTCCGCAAAGCGCCGTACATTGTTGGAGGCCACTTCGACGGCATTGCGGAATTGCGGGGTCAGGCGCTCCGCCGCCGCCGACATTTCACTGCGGGCAACCGACACCGACCCGCGCTCCAGTTTGTCGAACCGGCGCGCATATTCCATCAGGCCGGCATCGCCACGTGTGCGGACTGCTTCAAGAATCGGGCGGACCACCGCTTCGGCGTCCGTCATCTGGGCTGCACGGCGGGCCAGAACCTGGCCCATGTCTTTGGATTCGAGGATACGGATCATCTGTTTCGTGGCCACACAGTCCAAAACGGCCGGGACAATAAAAATGCCCGCCGTCCGAGCGGCGGGCATTCCTTCCTGTTCAACTGCAAAAACAAATCAGGATTGTACCCGTCGCACACGCGTCACGAGGTGGTGCGGATGCACCCGATGCCCGTGATGGAGGACTTTGGTAACCACCATGAAACCTAAGTATACCAAGTGGGAGTTCACCAGATGCGCCGGACACCATACCTATCAAACACTCCATCGCAGCTGATGATCGGAATGTTCAGAGCCAGTGCTTGCGCAATCAGCATTCGGTCGAATGGATCCTTGTGGTGCCCCAAGAGACTTCCCGCCCGGCACCCATGCTCCAACGTAACTGCCAGTTCCTGGAAACCCATGCGCGACACGTTGGGGGTGAAATTGTCCACGAACATCTCGGCTTCCGGAAGCTTGCCCAATCGGACCTTGGTCGAGATCTCCCACGCCGACGCCGCACTTACTAGAACCTCAGCTTGAAATGATGCTATGAGATTTCGTGCCTGGTAGGACAACCGTGGGTCGTCCAGCGCCCACCACAAGATGGCGTGTGTGTCGAGCAAGACCTGCACGATCTATTCCCAAGACTCCAACTCATCTGATGGCAGTGGCTCGAAGAAGGCCGGGCCAACTTCGAATGCACCCTTGAAGAGACCAGGCATCCGGCTCGTCGGTGGAGGATTCACCGGGACGAGTCGCACGACAGGAGTCTTCCCACGCGAGATAACAACTTCCTCTCCGCGCTCCGCCATCTCGATGAGCCTCGAAAGATTTGTTTTGGCATGATGGATTGTATTCAGCGACATGGCGTGGCTACATACATATTAGCTAACCCCATTCCGCGATTCGATCATGCGCGCCCGCAAACATCAAAACACGGATCTCAGAAATTCACCCGCAACGCAATCTGGATTCGACGGGGTGGCCGTGCCGACGTGGGCGTATTGAACGACGTGTTGTACATCGCTCCGGTCGGGTCGAAGCGCAAGGTCGTATCCACCCCTGAAAACTGGGTGTGGTTCAAAGCGTTGTAACCTTCCACACGCAGTTGGCCGCCAATGCGCTCGGTGAACTTCAAGGTCCGGTACACCGACAAATCCACATTCTCCGTCCCCGGTCCGATCATTGTATTCTTGCCCAAGTTCCCAATCTGCGGAGCGGTGCTTGCGACGGTCCACGGCACATTGGCTTGGCCGAACGGCTCCGGCGGGGGGCCGAAACGGGTGGCAATCGGCGCATCCGGGTTGATCACCTGGGGACGTGCACCCTCGGAGGCGGACCCTGTCGGGCTGTTGATCCCGTTCAGCAGAGCATACCCCGGAGTAAATGGGCCACCGGTGTTCAACCGGATGACGCCCGCCAGTTCCCAGCCGTTTGCCGCCAGTCGTAGAATCCTTGCGTTGTTCCTATTGAACTTCGGCATCGCCCAGTAGAAATTGGCGTTGTAGACTTGGTGGCGGTCAAAACCGGCCACACCGTAGTTACGGCTCTTGGCCGAAACAAACGCATCGACTTGGCCGTTGTAGGCGTCAGACGCATCCAGC